>JBCCCR010000005.1 GCA_039033415.1 Pseudomonadota bacterium
CTCCGATGCGGGATCAGCATTGCCGGGGTTCTGCGCCTGGCGGCGCTGAATCTCTTCCTCCGTCGCCTCCCGCACATCCTGAATGTCGATAGCGAAGGTTAGCGTCATGCCGGCCATCGGATGGTTGGCGTCCAGATCAACCATAAAGCGCCCGGCCTTGATCACCCGCATCATCTGGGGCCCCCGGCGAGTCTGAATGCGCAGCACCATGCCGGGCTTCAGCTTGCGGGCGTCAACGCGCAGATGCTTCGCGGAGATCCGGCTCATCAGCCGCTCCTGGTGCGGACCGTAGGCTTTTTCCGGCGGTATGGTGACGCTGAAGCTGTCGCCGCTACGGTGACCCAGCATGGCCTCTTCGAGACCCGGGATGATGTTGCCGGCGCCGATCAGGCAGACCATTGGCGCCTGATTTTCTGAGCTTTCCAGCAGCCGGTCGTCTTCACTGAGCTTGTAGTGAAACGAAACGACGTGGTTTTTTGCGATTTCCAAAGTCCGGATCCGTTGCCTGGATAACGCGACGATGGTAACCGAATCCGCCCGGCGTCAATATCGTGCTGGCCAGCGGCCCTGGTCATCGGAGCGTAAGCAATCGGTGCCCGGCGGGTCAGAAGGAACAGGGGGTACTCCATGGACCGGGGGTATCCGGGCACCGATTGATCACCAGTCAATGCGTGATAGCGCAACCCTACCTGCCCACGAGGGCACAGACCGTGAACTGGTTCAAAAATCTGAGGCGATACGGAAAAAATCCTTAATTGTGTTTAAAAACAACGGCTTAAACCGATATTCAGCAATTTTGGCAGCCTCGCTGCCCGCCGATTTCGGTCCCATAGCGGGGGCTTGCCGTCGCGCCGCCAAGGCGGATGTGATGCGCGCGGGGTTGGCGATTTTGACCTGCTCGGTGGAGCTGATTGGGCTAAACTGCAGTCGGTGCCTACGGAGTGAAGCACGGTGAAGATCGAAATCTACAGCAAAGGCTGGTGCCCCTTTTGCCAACGCGCCAAAGCGCTGCTCGAAAGGATCGGCCTGGAATACACGGAGTACAACGTCGAGGCGGAAGAGGGCCGGCTGGAAGAGATGCTCCAGCGGGCGGACGGTCGACGCACGGTGCCACAGGTATTTCTTGATGATCGGGGAATCGGCGGCTACACGGAGCTGTATCGCCTGGAGCAGGACGGCGGACTGAGCCGCTGAGAATCCTGACGCAGTTTCGGGATCGTTGACGATCGCGGCAGCCAGGTCAATGCCCTTAAGGTTCGGGCCTTCCCCAGCAAATGGAAGTGCTGCCCATGAACCCGCAACCCGCTGAACACATTGTTATGACCAGTGAGCCCGTCTATCGAGCCCTGACACCCAACGAGCACCTTGCCCTGCAGCGCATCCGCCAGCGGGCCCGATCCTCCCGACGCCCCAGTGTCTGCGCGCCCGTCTCGGAGCGACTCGCCCGGGCCTGGTTTTCGGCGCTGGTCGCTTTGATGACGCTGCGGTGGCTGCTGGCAATCACCGCTTAATCCAGCCGGCCCTTCACCCGACACGACCGCTGCCATAACATCATCTAGCGCACGGCCCACCAAGGGCGCTGCGGACGGGATTTTGTTGCACTGATTGCGCAACTACTGCCCGGCATGACCATCGGCCCAGATACAGCAACGGCGCGCGCTCGCTACGGTGCTACGGTCCACACAACGTATGTTCGTCGAATGTTAACGCAGGGCACAGGGCCGGAGTCATGGCGCGCAAAGCGGTAGACGCGCGGGATCCGCGGAAGCAGGGCACGCTTGGGGCGCGTCACATTCGGCGACCCGCAGACCTTGCGAAACACTCCCATCGTCAACCTCGCCACACTCTGCCATGGGCAGGCATGTCTCAAGCGCCGCGCATGGGGCCGCGGCTTGGATAGCAACTTGGAATCGACCGATTACCTCGCCACGATTCGCTCCCGCGCCGAGGAGGCGCTGGCCAGCCACGACGTTGCGACGGCCGAGCGTATTTATGGTGAGCTTCAGGGCGAGCAGGACGAACCCTGGCGCCTGCGCCTGCTGCAGGCGCGCATTCTCACCGCCAAAGGGCGCGTGTATCAGGCGATTCGCAGCCTTCGATCGCTACCGGTCGGTCAGCGTCAGGAGCCTGAGGTCCAGCTGGAGCTGGGTCGACTCAACTATGCCCAGGGCCAGCTTTCCGAAGCGCGCACCGCGCTGCAGTCGTATCTGAAACAGCGTGACGATCAAGCGGATGCCTGGCTGCTGTTAGCGGAGGTCCACCGACGCAGCGCTTCCTGGGGTGCAGCATCCAATGCATGCTCACGCGCCATTGCGCTTGATCCAGAGAACGTGGACGGGTACCTGAAGCTAGGGCAGGTGCTGCAGGAAGGGCGGCAGTTCGAGCGTGCGATCCAGGTCTACGCCAACGGCCTCAAAGTCGTTCCCAACTCGGCTGAGCTGCTCTGCGACATGGGCGCAGCCCAGCTGGCTCTGGGTGAAGCCGAGGACGCCATCCGTTCACTGCGGCAGGCGCTTCGGCTGAGGCCATTGAACATTGCCGCGGTGTATAACCTGGGTTCAGCCTTCGTCAAGATCGGCCAGTTCGAAGAGGCTCAGCGACGCTTCGGCCAGGTTCTGAGACTCCGCCCCGGTCATGCCGACGCCTGGTACAAGCTGATGCACTGCCGGCGTCAGACGCGTGATGACCAGCCCGCAATTCACAAGCTCAACGCGCTCACCGGCCGGCGCTCGGAAAACACCAACCCCCGACTTTGGTTCGCGTTGGGCAAAGCCCTCGACGATCTGGGTCAATATGACGACGCGTTCAGTGCCTTTGCACGAGCCAACGAATTGAGAGCCGCGCAAAACCCGCACGACTGCGCCATCCTGGAGCGCGCGATCGAGCTCACGACCCAGACGTTCTCAGACGAACTGATCGGCCGGCTGGACGCGGGCGCAGGCAACTCGCCACCGATGATTTTTATTGTCGGGCTGCCGCGTTCGGGGAGCACCCTGCTCAGCCAGATCCTGGATGGTCATCCGAATATGACCTGCGTGGGGGAGCACCAGCGGATCAACTGGGTGAAAATGGCCGTAGCTCAGCCGTTTGGCGGTCGCGTGCGTTACCCCGACATGGTCCCGCTGCTCAGTCGGCTGGATCTGTCCCGGATGGCCGCGGACTACCTCCAGGAGATGCCTCGCGTCGACGGCTGGCTGGTCGACCAGTCTCTGGAGCATTTTCAGGACATCGGGCTGCTGCACCTGCTGTTTCCCCACGCGTGGTTTATCGATATGCGCCGAGACCCCAGGGACTGCGGACTGTCGATGTACTTTTCCGACTTCTCCGCCGGCCACGCCTACAGCTATCGCTTCAACACCCTGGCCCGCCACATCCGCTCTCACCAGGCGCTGATGGAACACTGGCACAGCGCGCTATCCGACCAGATTCTTCGGGTGCGTTACGAGCACCTGGTTTCTGACCTGGACGGACAGATCGGGTCGTTGACCCGCCGCGTCGGAGCGCCAGCACACCCCGATCCCGGGCGTTTCTATCTGCGCGACAGCGTGGTGAACACCGGCAGCGCGTGGCAGGTCCGTCAGCCGCTCTACGAACATTCCGTTGGCCGCTGGCGAAACTACGCTGAGCACCTCGAACCGTTTCTCACGCTGCTCGAGGAGTAGCGCGCCGGGTCGGTCTTCCGCCGGTGCCAACAGTGAGGACGGGGTTGGCGGCAAAACGCGATTTATTCTGCTAGGCTTCCGAGGTTTCGTGACTGTTGACACGGGCGGGGGGTGTGTTACTAGAGTACAACACTAGTACACCAACGTTTCATTCAATATCTATGTGGGAAGTTCCAGATGATGAGTAACTTATTCCGGCCGCTGGTCGGCCTTTCGGTGGTCGCCATGCTGCTCAGCGCTTGCGGCGGCGACGATGAATCGACGGAGGCATCAACCGCCGCGCCCGCAGCCAAGGCTGCCGGGGCCAGCGCGTCCAGTGGCGGCGCGTCGCCCCTGCTGGCCTACGTGCCGGCTGATACGCCGTACTTTATTGGCAATCGGGAAAAGATGGACGACAAGTCCATGGACCTGATGTGGGAAATGGCGGCGCCGGCGCTTGAGTACGCTGAATCCGCGGTCTCCAAGGCCATGGAGGACCCGGAAGCAGAAGAAAACCCCGTGGCCAAAGCGGTCATGGAAGAGCTGGCCGGCAAAATGAACCGCGACGGGCTCGTCGAGCTGGGCCTGGATCCGGCCGGTAGCCTCGCTGTTTACGGTCTCGGGATCCTCCCCGTGATCCGCGCTGAAATCGCCGACGGCGACAAGCTGAAGGAAACCATCAGCCGCATCGAGGCGAAATCAGGCAAGACGTTCACCGTCAGTGAATTCGAAGGCAATGAGTTCTACGAGAACGGCGACGAAAAGGCGCAGGCCATCATCGCCATCAACGACGATCAGGTATTGATGAGCATTATTCCTACCGCCGCGCGGGAGGAAGGCCTGAAGCAGCTGTTCACCGACAGCAAGCCTGCCGAGAACATCACCGCCCGTCTTGACGAAATCAACAGCGAATATGACCTGCTGCCGATCTTTACGATCTTTATGGACTCGATGGCGCTGGTCGACGCGGTGCTGACGGACGAATCGCCGGTTGCGAGCACGCTGTTCGAGCAGGGCCGGAGCCAGCTCGGGCCCGAGTGCACCACCGAGTTCAAGGAGATGGCCGGCATCGCGCCCATGGTCGTGTCCGGCTACACCCAATTCAACGACGAAGCGGTCGACTCTATCGCCGTCATCGAGCTTCGTGACGACATCGCCACCGCCACGCAGCAGCTGGCTGCGCCGATGGGCGGCATGGGGGATATCGACGACGTGCTTTTCCACATGGGCTTTGCCATCGACGTCCTGAAAGCCAAGCAGTTTCTGACCGACCAGGCCAATGCGGTTTCCAGCGACCCCTATCAGTGCAACGCGCTGGCAGAGCTGAACGAGGGAATGTCTCAAATGTCGGCCCAGCTGGCTCAGCCGCTGCCTCCGATGGTCGGCAACTTCCAGGGGCTGCGGTTCAGCCTCAAGGACATGGATCTGTCCACCGGCATGCCGCAAAACCTGCGCGCGATCGTGATGGTGGGTATCACCAACCCGCAGCTAGTGGTCGGCATGGCCAGCGCCATGGTGCCTCAACTTGCGTCGCTGCAGCTCCCGGCTGACGGTACGCCCACCCCACTGCCCGACGGCCTGATTCCCTTCCCGCTCGATACGCCGCACCTGGCGATGACCGAGCAGGGTATCGGCATGTCTGCCGGCACCGGGGAAGAGTCCATGCTGAAGGACTACCTAAGCTCGCCGCCGGCGTCCGGCGATCTGCCCTTTATGGTTGTGGGCTACGACGAAGCGGGCCTGGCCATGTATCAGCAGCAGATTCAGGAGGCGATGGCCGCTATGGCGCCGGGCGAGGAAATGCCCGAGTTCCCGATGTCTGACCTGTTTTCGCGGCAGACCATCAGCGCCAGCTTCACCGGCCGCGGGATGGAAATGTTCTCCCGCGCCTACCTGAAGGAATAAACCGATCGCCGCTCGCTGCGGGACCCACCGCAGCGGGCGGCCCTTTCTCCACCGCCGACCACCGGCATCGGCCGAAAGGGCACCTGGATTCTGCCGGAGCCCTCGCGAACGTCCCGCCGCAACAAGATTGTCAGGGCCGCTGCAGTGGACCACCGCAAAGACATGCGGGGCCCCCTTCTGCTAGGGTTGCCGACATCGGGCTGACGTCGGTCCGCCGTTGATTCCGCCTTACTGCGGATTCTCAACAGGCAGCCGGGCGACAGCGAGCTTCCAAGCCGAAAGCGATCCTTCGGCAGGCTGCGAGAGTTGATTTATGGCCAAGTCCGCAAAATATCGCCGCAAACGGGGCATGCTAGGTTCTATCTTTTTCTGGCTGCGCAACGTTGTGCTGGTCGCGGTGGTCGCGGTGATCGGCGCGAAGTTTTACGCCGACTATCGGCTGAACCGGTCCCTGGAGCAGCTGGCCGGCATGGTCGCGCCGGTGGGCACACTGACCGTCGCCGACAACGCGGCCGGTTTTGACGGGACCCTGTCGGCTGACAACATTTCTTTTATCCCGGACCCCGGCGTCGACCTGCCCCCGATCACTATGCGCCGGGCTGAGCTGCAAACGCCAGGCCTGCTCTGGGTGCTCGGAATCGGACGCAGCGAGCTGCCCAACAGCATGGGCCTCAACCTCGGCGGCATGCGCGTTGAGCTCGGAGACCTCCTCGGCCAGGAGCAGCGCTCTTCGATCAGCGGGCTCACCACAGAAACCCTCGCGTGTGGCGACGTCACCCGTTTCGAGACGATCGATCTCAACAACATGGGCTTCGACAGCATGGAAAGCACCGTTGAAGCCCGTTACCGCCTGCTGCCGCCTGACGTCATCGACGTCCAGATGGTCATTCAGAACGCTAATGCGGCCGAGATTCATATGGAGCTGAAGCTGGCCGTGGAGAACCTTAACGAGGTACGACGGAGCCAGGCGCCGCCGGAAGCCGGCCTCAAAAGCCTCGGCGTGACGCTGCAGGCCAGCGAGTTTAACCGTCGGCGCAACAGCTATTGCGCCGCGCAAAGCGACATTTCCAGCGACGAGTTTCTGGATAACCACATGGCAGCGGTCGCCGAGGAGACCGCCGGCATGGGTTTTGAGCTCAGCGATGAGCTGACGTATCAGTACCGACGCTTCGCCGCCGGCGAGGGCGTCTGGACCTTTCTCAGCCGCCCCGACCGACCGCTCGCCATGGAGGAGATTGCTGCCCTCGGCCCGGATAAGCTTTTGGAGGGGCTCAACGTTAATTCCGCCGTGGCTTCCGGAGTGCCGCAACGAGTCAGCATCATCTCGCTGGCGCCGGAGCCGGCAACGGTGCTGGCCGACAGCGGCGTCCCCGGCGCGGCTGCTGTCACTGGCGGCAGCGCAGCGCGGGCGTGGAAGCTGGTGGAGACGGGCAGCCTGGCGTCCTACACCGGCCGCAACGTGCGACTCAACTCGAAGTTCGGCAAGGAATACACCGGCGTGCTGGTCAGCGTCAGCGACGGCAAGGCGGTGATCGACACCCTACTCCCCGGCGGCTCTGCCCAGATACCGATTCCGCTCGACCAGATTTTCCGCGTACGCGTACTCACGCGCGGCTGACCACCCAGACGCGAACCTCCGCCGCTCCGGCTTGCTTCAGCGCCCGCGCGCAGGCGGTCGCGGTGGCCCCGGTGGTCAGCACGTCATCAATCAAGGCGACCCTGGCACCGTCCAGCGGCCGTCGAACCTGAAACACCCCCCGCATCGCGCGTCGACGGTCCGCGGCCAGCAGCGTTGACTGCGGCACGCCCGACCGACCGCGAAGCAAGAGGTTCTGCACCAGGGGCACACCCAACCGTCTCGCCATCGGCCGGGCGAGCTCTGCAGATTGATTGAAGCCCCGCAGCGTAAGCCGCTCGCGGTGCAGCGGCACGGGCACGATCAGGTCCGGCACCGCGGGCCGGCAGCGAAGCAGAAATAACTCGCTCAGCAGCCGACCCAGGTGCAGCGTTCCGTCGTATTTGAAGCGCCGAACCCACCCGTCGACGGGCGGCGCAAAAGCGAATGCTGCGGTCACCTCGTCGAACCCGGGCGGTTCTCGGAGGCAGCGGCCACAGACTCCAGCGGCAGTTTTCTCAACCTCTCCGCCAGCGGTGATCCCGGGCAGCGCGTCACCGCACAGGCGGCAGCCCGCGGCATGCCAGGGCAGATCACCCAAGCAATCGCGACACAGACTTAGGCCACGATAGCCCTGGGCGTGGCAGATGGCGCAGCGTGACGGGAAGATATGGCCCCAGCTTCGATCGATCCATTCGTAAACCTTCATGTCACTCTCTGGTTGACAGGCGTAGAAACCGGTCCAATACTTGGCGCCCCGGACCGCTGTGGAGTTGCCATGACCTCTGTGCGACACGACTGGACCGCCGAACAGGCGGTTGCGCTGTTTAATCAGCCATTCAACGACCTGTTGTTTGACGCGCAAACGGTTCACCGAAACACTTTTCCGCCCAACACGGTGCAGATCAGCACGCTGCTGTCGATCAAAACCGGCGCCTGCCCGGAAGACTGCAAATACTGCCCGCAGAGCGCTCACTACAAGACGGGGCTCGAGGTCGAGCGGCTGCTGCCCGTCGAGCAGGTTGTCGCTGCCGCCAGCGCCGCAAAAGCACGCGGCGCCAGCCGCTTCTGTATGGGCGGCGCGTGGCGAAGCCCGAGGGCGCGGGATCTCGAGCCGCTGGCAGAAATGATCGCTGAGGTGAAGGCCCTGGGCCTGGAAACCTGCCTGACCGTCGGCATGCTCGACTCCGAACAGGCCGACCGACTGCAGGAAGCGGGCCTCGATTATTACAACCACAACATCGACACCTCGCCCGAGTACTACGACGAGGTGATCACCACCCGGGACTTTTCCGAGCGCATCGAGACGCTGAACAACGTGCGCAAGGCGGGCCTCAAGGTCTGCTCGGGCGGCATTGTCGGCATGGGAGAAAGCCGGGCCGACCGTGCCAGCATGCTGGCGGTGCTGGCCAACCTGCCCGAACACCCGGAGAGTGTGCCGATCAACCGCCTGGTGCAGGTCCCCGGTACGCCGATGCACGGGCAGCCGGAAGTGGATCCGCTCGAGTTTGTCCGGACCATCGCGGTCGCCAGGATTATGCTGCCGCGGTCGGTGGTGCGGCTGTCAGCCGGGCGCACGGAGATGTCGGACGAGCTGCAGGCGTTATGTTTTCTGGCCGGCGCTAACTCGATCTTTTACGGCGACAAGCTGCTCACCACACAAAATCCGGCCCAGCAGGACGACATGGAGCTGCTGGCGAGGCTGGGGCTGACCGCCGGGACGCCGGAACCCGTCCCAGCGGGCTAACGCCACGCCATGCCTCGTTCGGGACCGGTTTCGCCTGCGCCTGGCCCACACTCTGCAACGGTCGCACCAGGACATGAGGCGCCGGCCAGCAGTGCACTGCCCAACGACTGGGCGTCCTGGCTGAGCGCGCAGCGCGCGACGCTCGAGCACGCCAACCAGTGGCGCCAGCGGCGGATCCCCGCCGATGACGCCAAAGATTTTGCCAGCAACGACTACCTGGCGCTGGCGAAACACCCGGCGCTGGCCAAGGCGCTGGCGGCGGCGGCCGAGGACCTGGGCTGTGGCGCCGGCAGCGCGCAGCTGCTGGGCGGCTACCGCCCGATACATCAGGAGCTGGAGGAATGCCTCGCTGAGTGGGTTCAGCGACCGGCCGCAGCGCTGTTTTCCACCGGCTACATGGCTAACCTCGGACTGATTACCGCGCTCACCGGCGCCGAAGACCTGATTGTCCAGGACAAACTGAACCACGCCTCACTCATCGACGCCGCCCGTTTGTCAGGCGCCAGGCTGCGACGCTTCCAGCATAACGACATGAGCAGCCTGCACCGGCAGCTGACGTTGCCCGGGCGACGGCGCCTGCTGGCGGTTGAAAGCGTGTTCTCGATGGATGGCGACCTGGCGCCGCTGGCGGAGATCGCCAGGCTGGCGACAGCCCATGATGCGCTGCTCTGCGTTGACGAAGCCCACGCGCTGGGGGTTTTGGGTCAGCACGGCTCCGGCTCGCTGGGCGAAGCGGGGCTCGGTGCCGCTGATGCTCCCGTGGTGGTCGGCACCTTCGGCAAATCGCTGGGCACGCACGGCGCGTTTGTCGCCGGTCCGCAGGAGATCATCGACCAGCTCGTCAACCGAGCACGGAGCCACGTTTACACCACCGCACCCGCGCCGCCGCTGGCCGCCGCCACCCTCGCTGGCCTTCAGCTCGTGCAGCGTGACCAGTGGCGGCGGGATCATCTGCAGGACTTGATCGAGCGGTTTGTGCGGCGGGCCGGCGAGCTGGGATTGCCGCTGGGTGCTTCGCGATCGCCGATTCAGCCGCTGCTGCTGGGGGAGGCGGGTTGTGCGCTGGACCTCAGCCAGTCCCTGGCCACGCAGGGTTTTCACGTTCCTGCCATCCGACCCCCGACCGTGCCTGAGGGCACCTCGCGACTACGCATTTCCCTCAACGCCGGTCATCAGCCCGACGATATCGAGCGGCTTTTGGTGGCGATCTCCCGGCACCTTGAACAGCCCGCACAGGCGGCGGGCTCAGAGACGCGTCCATGACCGAACCGACGGCACTAAGTATCGAGGTCGCCGGATGTCGAGAACCGGGCACACCGACGCTGGCACTGATCCACGGCTGGGGTATGCACTGCAACGTTTTCGCTGAAGCCATCGAGACGCTTGCCCCGCGGTTCCGGCTGCTGTTGATCGACCTGCCTGGCCACGGTCGCAACCATCAGCTTTCCCGCATACCGCCGCTGGCTGAGCTCGCTGATCAGGTCGCAGGCGCGGTGGCAACAATCGTCGACGAGCAACCGATCACCTGCCTTGGCTGGTCGCTGGGCGGGCAGCTGGCGTTGTCCCTGGCGCTGCAACATCCACAGCACATCAGACGGCTCGTGCTGGTTGCCAGCACGCCGCGTTTTGTGCGCGACGCGACCTGGCCTCACGGCATGCCCGCCGCCGTGTTCGACCAATTCGCCGCGGACCTCCGCGAAGATCATGTCGCCACCTGGCAGCGCTTTCTGGCGCTGGAGGTCCACGGCACCGCCACCGCCAAGCAGGATCTTCGTCGGCTGCGGCAGGTTGCGACCGCCTGGCCCCCGCCGAACCCGACAGCGTTGGCTGACGGACTTCGGATTCTGGGGAACAACGACCTGCGGGACCACCTGCGCCAGATCCCCACGCCGACGCTGATCGTGAGCGGCGGCCGAGATCGGCTGGTGCCACCCGCAGCCGGGCGGTGGATGGCCAGCCAGCTGCGCCGAGCGGACCATCAGGTGCTGTCCGCGTGCGGCCACGCGCCCTTTATCGGCGACAGCGCCGCCTTTCTCAAGCTGTTGGAGCCGTTTGCGCTGGCTGACCACGCGAGGCCGGCCCATGTATGACACGACCAGCGTCGGACGCGCGTTCAGCCGGGCGGCCGACAGCTACGGCGACGCTTCGGTGCTGCAGCAAGCTGTTGAGGACGAACTGCTGACGCGGCTCACAACGCTGAATCCGTCAGCCGACACGATCGTGGATCTCGGCGCCGGCCCCGGGCGGGCCAGCCGATCCCTCGCCGGCAGGCCGGGCAACCCTCAGGTGGTGGCCGTGGATTTAGCCTCGGGGATGCTGGAAGGCTGGTCACATCCCGGCGTCCAGCGGATTTGTGCCGACGCGGCCTGGCTGCCGCTGGCTGACGGCTGCGCTGACCTCGTCTGGTCCAATCTGATGCTGCAATGGAGCCCCGATCCCGGGCGGCTTTTCGCTGAGGTTCGGCGGAGCCTCAGACCTGAGGGTTGCTTTCTCTTCAGCACGTTCGGCCCGCTGACGCTGACCGAGCTGCGCAGCGCCTGGGCCGCCGTCGATGCCGGGAGCCACGTGAGCGACTTTATTGACATGCACGATCTCGGTGACGGCCTGCTGGCGGCCGGCTTCTCCGATCCGGTCATGGACAGCCAGCTCATCACGCTAACCTACGGCGATGTCCGGGCGCTGATGATGGATCTAAAAGCGTGGGGCGCCAGCAACCGGCGCCAGGATCGCCCGCGCGGCATGATGGGAAAGCGCCGAATGAAGGCGATGATGGCGGAATACGAACGGCATCGCGCCGACGACCGTATTCCCGCCACCTTTGAGGTGATCTATGGCTTTGCGCGCGGAGCACCGACCGGGCGCCCCGTCCGCCAGGAAGCAGGTGAGGTAGCCACCTTTCCCGTCGATTCCCTGCGGGGCAGCCGCCGCCAGTGAAAGGTTTTTTTGTCACCGGAACCGATACCGAGATCGGCAAGACCTGGTCGAGCGTGGCGGTGCTTCACAAGCTGCGAGAACGCGGCTTCCGCGTCAACGCCATCAAGCCGGTCGCCGCCGGCGAGGACCACCCGAGCGACGCCTCTCTGCTGGAAAGCGCCTGCGGCCATCCGATTGACCCAGCGCTGCTCAACCCGTTTGCCTTTCGGGAACCCGTCTCACCGCACCTGGCGGCGCAGCTAGAAGGTCAACACGTTGAGCTTCCGCCGATTGTGACGGCCGCCCGCCGGCTCGCGGACGATGCGGACCTGCTGCTCGCAGAAGGCGCCGGAGGCTGGATGGTGCCGCTCGGCGGTCCGGACGGTCAGCTGCTGATGCCCGACCTCGTGAAGGCGCTCGACCTCCCGGTCATCCTGGTGGTTGGGCTCAAGCTGGGCTGTCTCAACCACGCGTTGCTCAGCGCGGCTCAAATCACCGCCAGCGGCTGCACCTTGGCCGGCTGGATTGGCAATACGGTGGATCCGGCGATGCGCCTCAAGCGCGAAAACATCGACACGTTGACCCGCCTGCTGCCGGCTCCGTCTCTTGGCATTCTGCCGAGGCTAAAGGCACCGGCTGACGGTGCGTCTTATCTCGACCTCTCGCCACTCAAACTCTGACGACAACTCCGGCACGCCAATCAACGCTGAGGAGCGTTGGCGCCGTCACGCCGATCGGCCAAAAAAAAGCCCCCGCCGCGAAGCGCGACGAGGGCATTGGTAAAGGCAGACCTTTTTTTCTTAGAAGCTGTAGGTCACCTCAATTCCAGCTCGGCGCAGCGTGCCCGGATGGATGAACGAACCGCCGAACTCCGGCGCCGGGATCACCTCCTCCAGATAGTTCTCGTCGGTGGCGTTGCGCACGAAGCCGACAATCGTCCAGTTGTTGCTCTCAAAGCCTGCCCGCAGATTCACGAGCGTGTAGGTATCGCGCTGCGCGCGGGAGTACTCGCCCGGAGCTCCAAAGAGGGTCGGCCGCTGCTGATCCTGGACAACGTGGAAATAGGTCTCGCCCACGGTGGCCACGTCGACGTTGATGAAGTAATCCCAATCGGCCCAGGCGTCGTCTTCCCAGCGACCACCGACGTTGAAGGTAAACTCGGGCGTATAGGGAGACTCATTGCCGATCGTGTCGGGACGCGTCGTGTTCGCCTTGATTTCACTGTCGATGAACGCCGCTGACGTGTAAAGGCTGAGGTTGTCGTTGGGCGCCCAGTTAGCTGAAAACTCCACGCCGTCCATCTCAACCTCATCGACGTTGGTCACCACGCGCAGCAAACCGAAGGCGCCGACCAGGAACTCAAAAAACTGCAGGTCATCGACTTCGGTGTGATAGTAAGCGGCCTCCAGGTTCAGGGTGCCGTCGAGCAGCCGCGACTTGAAACCCACCTCAAACGCCGTGGAGGTCTCCTCGTCAAACTGGTCCTGGATCGCCACCGGGGCAAACCCTTCGTTGGGTGAACCCGGCACGCCGATACCCAGCCCTTGGTTGATGAAGATGTCGGTGGTTGCGGCCGCACCCAGGTTGTTGAAGCCGCCACTCTTAAAGCCGCGACCGAGGCTGGAGAAAATCGTCGTGCTGTCGCTGACGTCCCAGCTCACCGAAACCTTGGGCTGGAATTCCGAGAACGTTTCGTTCTGCGGAGCGATGAAGCCGTTAGGATTGACGCTAGGGCACAGGCCGGTGTTGATCGGGTCGCCCCCTTCAAAGGGCGGGCCGTCGCAGTCGATAAACTGGCTGCGGGCGTCCACCGGCACCAGGTTGGTCACGTCCCGGTCCTCACGGTCGTAGCGGGCAGCAAACGAGAGCTCCACCGTCTCGGAGACGTCGTAGTCGACGTTACCGAAGATGGCGATCACCTCTGACTCGAACCGGTCGTTCACCAGCTGTTCGGTTGGGTTCGGGCCGCCCTGGGGCACAAACAGGCTTTCGGTGATGCCGTTGCCGAGGTCGATACCGGTGTTCACGCCCACCTCCCGATCGATATCCAGATAGTAGATACCCGTCTGCCAGCGCAGCTCGGAATCCTGGTTCGACGACAGGCGAACCTCGAAGCTGAAGTCTTCCTGGTTTCGCTCCTGATACTGGGTGCCGTCACAGGTGGTTGGCGTGTAGGGTCCCAGGATCGGGCCGTTTTCCACCGGCACCAGCAGCTGAGGCGCGGGCAGACTCACGCCCGCCGCCAGCAGCGCATTGATACTGTCCGGGCAACCGGTGGACGGATCGAAGAAGAAGCCGAAAGCACCCGAGGTGCCGTCCGCACTGAAGGAGTTCTCGATGTCTGAGTACAGCAGCCAGCCGGTGAGATCGGCGTTGGCGAAGCTGTGATCAACCTTCAGCGAGAGCTCGAGTGCCTCCTGATCGTTTTGCGGGTCGATGTTGTTCTGGAACACGAAGTCGTGATCGTTCACGTCTTCGTAGAACCGGCTGGCAAACTCTTCGCCGAACACGGGTGCCAGGCCGGCAGCGAAGCCCGGCAGGGCGAACGCCGCGTTGAAGGAGATCGACGCCGCGTCGACTTCGCCGTAGCGCAGCTTGGCGTCCCAGCGCGTCGTTTCGTTTTCCCAGATCAGGCGTCCGCCGAGATTCCAGTTTTCAAAGTCGTCGACGATGTCGTCGTTCAGGAAGCTGTTTCGATAAAAGCCGTCGCTGGATCGAAAATCGGCATTGAGGCCGTACCACATGCTGCCTTCGGTGATCGGGCCGCTGATCGAGCCCGCAACCAGCGTGGTGCTGTCCTCAGCGAGCGACGCCTTGAGCCGGCCGCGCCGTTCGTCGTTCGGCGTTTCGGTAGAAATGATGATGGCGCCAGACGACGCGTTTCGACCATAAAGTGCACCCTGCGGCCCCTTCAGAACTTCGATCTGCTGCAGGTTGGTGTATTCCCGGTTCAGGGCAGCCGGGTTGGTCATAAGAATACCGTCGAGAATCAAGGCGAAGCTGTTCTCGGCGTCGCGCGCGCCGTTGATGCCCCGAATGTTGACCTGCGTGTCGCCAACCTCCGCCGCGTCCACCAGCGAAACGCCGGGCGTCAGGTAGATAAAGTCAGCGGCCCGCTCAACGCCGGAACGTTGGAGCTGCGTCTGAGTGAATACCGTAATCGCGGCCGGAACGTCCTGGAGCGACTCGGCGCGCTTCCGAGCTGTTACGACAATCTCCTCCAGCGATCCCGACGCCTGGGCGTGAACGGGCTGCTGGTAAGCAACGGACAGGGCGGCCGCGATGGCGCCACTGATGAGGGAAAAACGGGGCAATGAACTCACTTGCAAATCTCCTGCTAGGGAAGGGTCAGCGTATCAGCAGCGTGCATGTTCTTATGCATGTCTTGGCTACCTCAACCGTCACACTTCATTATGATTCACCTTTTTTGTCAAATGTCTGGACATTTGGCGCTGGCTAGGCGGTAATTGGGAGTTCAGCATTGACGCTTAAACGTCCTTGCGGTACACCGACCATCGCCGCGCCGCGGCTTCAAAAAGAACTGACAACTGGAATCTCTATGGCTTACCGACTTGGCGTCGACGTCGGGGGAACATTCACCGACCTCATCTTAGTAAAAGAAGAAAGCGGCGATACCTTCTCCGCGAAAGTACCCAGCACCCCTGAGGACTCTTCCATCGGGGTATTCAACGGCATCAGTAAGGTCTGTGCTGAAGCGGGAATTGATCCCAAAGACATTACCCACGTCATGCACGGCACCACGGTTGCCACCAATACCGTGCTGACCGGAACCGGCGCCAACGTAGGCCTGGTCACAACCAAAGGCTATCGACAGGTGCTGCAGATCGCGCGGTCCTTTGTGCCGGGAGGTCTCGGCGGCTGGGTGATCTATAACAAGTCGCTGCCGCTGGCACCGCTCGGTCTGACGATCGAAGCGGATGAGCGCATGAGCGCCGGCGGCGAGATTGTCGATGAGGTTAACGATGCTCAGGTTCGCGAAGAGCTGAGCAAGCTGAAGGACAAGGGTATCGAGGCGCTGACCGTCTGCCTGATCAACGCGTTTGCCAACGACGCTAACGAAAAGCGCATCGCTGAGCTCGCGGCTGAAGTCATGCCGGACATCCCAGTCTCGCTGTCCTCGGAGGTGGTTCCCGAGATGCAGGAGTACGAGCGCGCTATCACCACGGTCGCTAACTCCTACGTCCGCCCGCGGGTCGAAAAATACATGCAGAACCTGCAGACCGAGCTCAGCGACAAGATGGAGAACGTCCAGCTTCACGTGCTGCGCTCCGACGGCGGTCTCGCGTCATCCGCTGCCGCTAAATCGTATCCGGTTAACCTGCTGATGAGCGGGCCGGCCGGCGGCGTCACCGGCGCGGTGTGGATTGCCGGCCAGTCCGGCTACAAAAACCTTCTGACGCTCGACATGGGCGGCACCTCGACGGACGTGGCCCTGGTACAGGACGGCGTGGCTCAGCTCCGGCGCGAAACCACGGTGGGTGACGTGACCGTCCGGGCCTCCTCGGTCGACGTAAGAACGGTCGGCGCGGGCGGCGGCTCGATTGCTCACGTTCCGGAGCTGACCAAGGCGCTGCGCGTCGGGCCGCAAAGCGCAGGCGCTGCGCCCGGCCCTGCGGCTTACAACAAAGGCGGCACCGAGCCGACCGTGACCGACGCCAACGTCATGCTGGGCTACATGCCGCAATCTGTGCGTCTCGGCGGCGATATGGAGATCCGCAAGGATCTGGCTGAACAGGCGCTGCAGAGCGTTGCCAACGGCCTGGATCTTTCGGTCCAGCGAGCCGCTGAGGGCGTTTATGACATCGTCAACGAAAACATGTTTGGCGCATTGCGTTTGGTATCGGTTGAGCAGGGTCACGATCCGCGCGACTTTGCGTTGATCGCCTTCGGTGGCGCGGGGCCGCTGCATGCAAACGCGCTGGGCAAACTCATGAACTCCTGGCCGGTGCTGATTCCGCCCGGTCCCGGCGTCCTGTGTGCCTACGGTGACGCCACGACCCGCGTCCGAGACGAAGCGTCCCGCACGTTCATCCGCCGGTTCTCTCAAACCAGTACGGAAGAAGTCGCGGGGATCTTTGAAGATCTGGCGACAACCGCCGCCCAGACGCTTGTCGACGAAGGGGTGCCCGAAGACGAGCAGGTGGCGGGCTACGAGGTGGACATCCGCTACCAGGGCCAGGGCCTGCTGCTGACCATCTCCGTCGATCTGGACGAGCTGCGCAAGACCGGCCTCGAGGCGATCGGCAAACGATTCGACGACCAGCACGAGCAGCTCTTCACGTTTGCGCTGGACGCCGAGCAAGAGGTGGTCAACCTTCGCGCGGTGGTGCAGGGCAAGTCCGCTGAGGTGAAAGCGATGACCCTCGACGAGGGTGGTACCGATCCGTCAGACGCCGTTATCGGCAAGGAAACCATCCACGTAGAGGGCACCGATCAGGAGGCCAACATCTATGATCGCTCCAAGCTCAAGGCGGGCAACCAAATCGCCGGCCCGGCAATCGTGATGGAGATGGATTCCACTACCCTGATTCTTCCCGGCCATACCGGCAGTGTCGACAAGGTCGGCATGATCCTCATCAACCCGAACGAATAGGTCAATCGAAATGCCAGCAAAACTGATTCAAGCCAACGAGACGCCGTTTAACCGGGTGGACGTGGATCCCATTGCCCTCGACATTGTTGAAAATGCGCTCAAAAACGCCCGCTACGAGATGGACACAGTGCTGTTCCGGACCGCCATGTCGCCCGGTATCCGTGAGCAGCATGACGAGTTTCCGATGATCGCAAACGTCGAAGGCAAGATGGTCGTCGGCCAATTTGGCTCGTTTATCCACGGCTTCAAAGAAGCCTTCAACGGCACCATCGAAGAAGGGGACGTGTTCCTGACCAACGATCCCTACGCCTGCAACGGCGCGGTGAGCCATATCAACGACTGGCTTGTGCTGGTCCCCGTGTTTAAGGACCACCGCCTGATTGCCTGGGCCGCCATGTTTGGCCACATGACCGACGTAGGCGGCAAGGTGCCCGGCAGCCTGCCGACCGACGCGCGGCAGATCTACGAGGAAGGCATTCGCGTGCCGGTCACCAAGATCTTCAAGAAAGGTGAGCTGCAGGAAGAGATCCTTGAGCTGGTGCTGTACAACTGCCGGCTGCCGCACTGGAACCGCTCAGACTTCAACGCCATCATCGCCGCCTGCCGCACCGCCGAGAAGCGCTGCGTGGAGATCGCCGAGCGCTTCGGCGACGACGTGTTCTATTCAGCGATGGACGAGCTGCTGGAGCGCAACAAGCGCGCCATGGCGCAGCTGATCAAGAACACCGTGCCGGAGGAAAAGCAGTACTTCGAAGACTACATCTGCGACGACGGCTTAGGCATGGGCCCCTATCGCATCAAATGCGCCATGTGGCGCGAGGGTGACAAGGTCAAGTTCGACTTTGAAGGCACCGATCCGCAATCCATCAGCTCCATCAACTTCTATCTGAACGAAGAGATGTTCAAGATGTTCTGCGGGGTCTATATGATCATGGTGTTCGACCCGCAGATCATGTTCAACGACGGCTTTTATGACCTGATGGAGGTCAACATTCCGGCCGGCACCCTGCTGAAGCCGATGGAGCCGGCGGCCCTGTCTTGCCGAACCCATGCGCTGGGCCGGATCTTCGACGTGCTCGGCGGCCTGCTTGGCCAGGGGAGCCCGGACTTCCTGTGTGCCGCCGGCTTCTCTGACAGCCCGCACTTTATGTACTCCGGCTACGACAAGAACGGCGAGTGGTACCAGCTGTACCAGATCGGCTTCGGCGGTGTTCCCGGCAAGCCCTCGGGTGACGGTCCGGACGGCCACTCCCTGTGGCCCAGCTTCACCAACGTGCCCAACGAGTTTCTGGAAAGCTATTTCCCGCTGCGTATCGACGTGTACGAGACGCTGCCCGATTCCGGCGGCGCCGGCCTGCACCGTGGCGGTAACGCCCTGCGCATCGGCTACCGATTCCTGGAGCCCGGCGAGATCTCGATCCATGACGATCGCTGGCTGACCTACCCCTGGGGCGTCAACGGCGGCCATCCAGGTCAGCGCAGCCAGAAGATCCTGGTGCGCACCGACGGCACGGAAGAGCTGTGTGAGTCCAAGTGCGACCGCCTGCACGTCAACGCCGGCGATTTGCTCTATTTCGACACCTGGGGCGGCGGCGGCTGGGGTGACCCCTTCCTGCGACCCACCGAGCAGGTGGCGTTCGACGTCGACGCGGGTCTGGTGACCGTCGAGGGCGCCAAAAAGAACTATGGCGTGGTGATCAACGCGGACGGCAGCGCCGACGAGGAAGCCACCACCGCCCTGCGGGCTCAGATGAGCAGCGACCGTGGCGACACCAAGCTGTTCGACAAAGGCTTCGAGTCGGTGGATGAGCTCAAGGCGCGCTGCGAGTCTGACACCGGCCTCAAGGCGCCGCAGCAGCCTCGCTTCGAAACCTGGGTGGACGTGCAGCGCCAGCGCGTAGCGGGCTAAACCTCACCCGTATTTGGGTCCCAAAAGGGGTCAGGTTAACTTTCGCGACGCGAAACAGGCCTGACCCTTTTTTTATGGGGCGAAAGTTAACCTGCCCCCTGTTTAGCCCGCGGCGCGCTCCGTTTCGGCCAGAGGAAACGATTCAACGTAATCCATCACCTGCGATTTCGGCAGCACGTCCGCGTAGCGTCGGCCGACGTCACGCAGGTTGGCCTCATGCGCATCGCGCTCCTGATCCCCGACGCATTCCTCGGGCACCATCGTGCGGAAACCATAGGAAAAGCTGTCGACGATCGATGCTCGGACGCAGCCGCTGGTAGTGCACCCCGTGATGATCGTCGTGTCCACCTGGTGGGTAGTCAGAAACGTCACCAGCGGCGTCAAAAAGAAAATCGACGGCGCGGATTTCGTGAACGTGAAGTCGTAGTCCTCGTCCACCAGCGTTTCTTCGATCTGCGTCGACTCCTGGCCGATGAAGCAGTGGCCGTCGGACAGCGGCCCCACCTTCCAATAGGCCATATCTTTTTTGCTTTGCCATGCGCAGTTGCACGACGCCACCGGAATCCCTCGCGCCCGGGCCGCCTTCAGCAGCGGCTCGGTATGCTCAACCGCTGAGGTGATGTGCGGTGAGCCGCCAATCGGCCACTTGTCTCGGGTAAACGAGTGCTGGAAATCAACTACCAAAATGGCCGGTCGCTGACCAAAGCCGATGGTCTCGGAGCCATAGCCGGCCTGCTTGAATCGATCTGACATAGACTTCTTCCTGTTCGTGTGGAAGCGATGGCCCGGCCGCCCACGACCAGCGCCGGCCGGTGTTGAGGCAAAAAAGCTGGTCGGTTCCTATACTACCTTTAATTCCACGCCGGGCGACGCAACCGCCAGGGCCGCCCGTCATGCCGGATAACCTGCTGATCAAAGGTGATCAGCTTACGGACTGGGCGTCTGCTGCAGCCGACGAATCTCTCGCATATCGGCCGGCGGCTTCAGCCACATCGGCTTTTCTTTCTTCGCCCAAGCCAGCAACTCCGGCGGAAACTCGTCCAGCGACTCCACCCGCCAGGAGTGCAGATGCATGATGGCCACGTCACCGCCGGCCCACGGGGGAAGCGCGCCGTACCGCTGCCAGCTCATCTGGTGCGGCTCCTCCACTGCGCCCTCGGGATGGATGAAAAAGTCGTAGTTCTCCCAGGCCTCGTAGGTGCCGCCCGACGGCAGGGGGAAATCGAGCCAGACCGCAGCGGTGAATACCCAGGTGTTGCCCATCTTCCTGGAGGGAATACCATTCTTAGCCTCGATCACCTGCACGCGATCGCCGCTGCCCTGCTCCACGTCACCGTAGATCAACCCGTCCTTCAGTCGGTAGCTGATCATCTGGTAGGGATAGGCGATCGGTTCCACGGGCTGACCGTTATGCGTTTCCAGCACGGCGCCGGTCTCCGGGTCGGTGTAGGCGAACGTCTTGCGGGTCAGGTGCACCACCGGCTCGCCGGCGGTCTCGGGCCAGATCACGGTAGAGCTGTCGAAGCCGATCATGCCGAACAGCTTCTCGCCGGACGGGTAGGCATAAACGCCGCCCTCAGCGATCCAGTGCACCGGTTCGCCGGTGCCCGCGCGTGCATCAACCCAGGCGCGCAACACCTCTGGGGCCGCTTCACGCCCCTGGGCGGCATTCGCCTCAGCGAAGGCGATTCCTGGCAGCAACGACAAGTACAGCAAACTAAAGAGCAGCAGGGGGGTTCTAATCGGCATGACAACACGTCCTCAACGCTTGGCGTAAATCGTTCTCGAGTATAACGGCCCGCCGCGTGCACCGCCGGTGATGATCGATAGGCCATTGCTCAGGGTGCCGCCGACCGGAGAGGCGCGTTACAATAAGCCGCCGGGCGTTCGACCCGCAAAACCACAGCCAGCAGAGCTAACCCATGACCAGTATCGTCAAACGCACCACCCTGTTTGTCCGTGACATGGAGGCGTCCCTCGCCTGGTACCAGAATGTGCTCGGAATGAGCGTCTGGTTCGACAAGCCGTTCACCCTATCCGGGATTGGCCTGGCTGCCGGTAAGGCAGGAGACGAGACGCGGCTGGTGATCCTCAAGTGCGAGGACGACGTGGTGGGCATGATCGGCCTGTTGCAATGGCTCAAGCCCGACGAGCCGCCGCCGGCGCCTCCGACAGCGGTGACCTATGGCATGCCGACCTTTGTCGTCGCCAGCGACGACGCAGCGGCTTGCCACAGCGCAGCCGTGGCCTTGGGAACCCGGGTCCACGCGGAACCCCACGAATGGTCGACCGAGGGTGCTGACGGCAATATCAAACACTTTATCGGCGTCTCTTTGTTTGACCCGGACGGGCATTTCTTCGAGATTAATCAGCTGCTGAGAGTCAGCGAAAAATCTAGTGACAGCTAGGGCGTCATGCAGGACATGGACAGCCATTTTTCACGCCGCTACCTGAGCAGCCCTTTCGGGCAGACGCACTGGCTGCTGCGCCAGCCGGCGGACACCAGCCGGCCGCCGCTGCTCTGCCTGCACCCCATTCCCTACAGCGGGGTATTTTTTCGCACCTTTATGGGCTTGGTCGACGACCGGGAAACCCTGGCGCCGGACTATCCCGGCTACGGCGGCTCGGACGGTGCGGACGAGGTCATCTCGATCAAGGAACACGCCCAGGCGATTGCGCCGGGCATTGAGACGTTCAAAGAGCTTCATGTCCTGGGCTTTCATACAGGCTGCCTGGTCGGCGTTGAACTGGCGCTCAGCTACCCGTCGGTCACCCAGCTAACGCTGGTGGACATCCCCTACTTTGAGGCGGAAGCGAGGAGCAAGATGACCGTGTCAGATCACGAGCTGACGCCGGAGCTCAGCTGCCTGGAAAGCCTGTGGTCGTTTTCCGTCAGCCGCAATGTGCCCGATCTGGCGTTGACCCGCGCATACGAGCTGTTCATCGAGCAGGCGAGAGCAGGCGAGCGCGAACGCTGGGGCTTCAAGGCGGCTTTCGCCTACCCTTGCGAGGAGCGGTTTGCCAAAGTTACGACCCCAACCACCATCATCGCCACAGAATCCGGGCTGAAGGACCCGACTATTACTGCCAGCCAGGCCATGAGCCACGCCACTTTTCGGCAGCGGCCCGATATTAATGCGCTGGTCTTTGAAACATTTGCCGCCGAGATTGCCGCCGAGCTGTAGCTCGGCGGGCCGCTTCAGATCTCCCCTAGGCTAGCCGTCTTCGAGCTGAACCTTGAGCCAAACGCGGGCCGCCCGCCAGGCGCGATTCACGCTGCGGGGTGAAACAGTGAGCGCCTGTGCCGTCTCGTCGACGGTCAGCCCCCCGAAGTAGCGCAGCTTGACCACCGTCGCCATGGCCGGATCCACCCCCTCCAGGTCGGTGAGCGCTGAATCCAGGGCCATCAGGTCGATGGCGTCTGCGGCCGCCGGCACCGAGCCGGCCAGACCGGCTTGGTCATCCAGACTGATCCGCGTCGGCCGCTGGCCCCGCTTGACCGCCGCCAGTGCCCGTGCACGCTCCACCAAAATTCGCCGCATGGCCTCACCGGCCGCGGCGAAGAAATGGGCTCGATTATCAAAGCCGGCTTTGCCGCCCGCCATCCTCAGGTACGCCTCATGCAGCAGGCCGGTGGCGCCCATCGTGATCACGTCACTCTCCTGGGCAATCCGGCGCCGCGCCATGCCCTTGAGCTCCGCGTAAACCGCCGGTAGAACCGCCTCCAGCTTCTGCTGATCTCCGGCGACCTCCTTGAGCGCCCGCGTGATGTCGTCGGTCATCGACGTACTCCGCGGGCGGAACCACTTCGCCTTACGCTCAATCCATTGCATGGCAAACCGTTCATCGGCACAGGATAACTCAGCCGCTGACGTAGAATGTAGCGAGCATGACCGATCCGCGCTGGGAAAAACTCTGGGCGATCTACCACGAGGTGGTCGAGCTGCCCCCTAACCTTCGGCCCGAGGCCCTGGCGCGGGCGTGCGCCGACGACGACGCGCTGCGCGCCGAGCTGGAGCGGCTGCTGGCGGCCGACGATGATGATTCACCGCTCGACCGCCCGCCCGCACAGCTGTTTGAGCTGGCCGCCAATCTCGAGGGTCGCGACATCGGCCCCTGGCGCCTGGATCAGGAGCTTGGCCGCGGCGGCATGGGCGCGGTCTACCTGGCGCATCGGGAGGACGGTGCCTACCGCCAGCAGGTCGCCATCAAGTTTATGGCCCGGCATCGGGACGAGGACGCAAGGCGACGCTTTCTCACCGAACGGGCGCTGCTGGCCAGGCTCGACCATCCGTGTATCGCCCGGCTCATCGACGCCGGCGAAACCTCTGACCAGATGCCATATCTGGTCATGGAGTATGTCGACGGCACCACCTGCGATCGTTGGTGCCAGGCGCCGTCGCGCACCACCCGGGAGCGGCTCGAACTTTTCAGGAAGATCTGCGAAGCGGTCCAGTTTGCTCACCAAAACCTGGTCGTTCACCGCGACCTCAAGCCGGGTAACGTGCTGGTCACGCAAGACGGCCAGCCCAAGCTGCTGGACTTCGGAATCGCCCGCCCCCTGAACGAAGGTGCCGACGGCACCGTAACGCGCCACGCGATGACGCCGGACTTTGCCAGCCCCGAGCAGGTTCGCGGGGAGCAGGTGACCACGGTCAGCGACGTTTATTCGCTGGGCGTGCTGCTCTACCTCACGCTCAGCGGAGTCAAACCCTACAACCTGGCTGATGCCGCGCTGGCCCAGGTCGTAAAATCGATCTGTGACGACGAGCCGCCGCTGCCCAGCCGGACGGCTCGCGGACGACTGGCAGAACAACTGACCGGCGATCTGGACGCCATCGTCAGCCGGGCGATGGCGAAGCGGCCGGCGGAGCGCTACGGCTCCGCGCAAGAGCTGGCGGACGACATCAGTCGCCACCTGAACGACCTGCCCGTGACCGCGCGGCGACCGAGCCGCATGTACCGATTGGGCCGCTTCGTTCGGCGTCACCGCCTCGGCGTGACCGCGGGCGTCACCACAGCGCTGGCACTGATCGTACTGAGCGGCTCGCTGTTTTTTCAGGGCCGGCAGCTCAGCGCAGCGCTGGTTCAGTCCGAGGCTCAGACCCGACGTTCGAACGCGGCGTTCGAGTTTCTGGCTGACCTGCTGCTTCAGGCTGATCCGGAAACCAGCCAGGGCAACCCGCTGACCGTGGCGCAGGTGCTGGATCAGGGCGCTCAGCGGCTCGTCACCCGGTTTGAAGATGAACCCCTCCTCAAGTCGGAGCTGGCGCAGACGGTGGGACAGGTTTATCTGCATCTCGGTGAGCTCAGCGCCGCCGAGGAATTTTTTCAGCAGGCGCTGGCGGTCGACCCGGAGTCACCCGCTGCGCTTGCCGGCATGGCGCTGGTGCAGGATGGACGGGGTGACCCAGGGGCTGGCGAGCAGCTGCAGCGGCAGGTGATCGAGATCCTCAGCGAAACCGGTGATAGCGGCGCGCTCGCCGAGGCCCGGCTGCGCCTGGCGGCGCTGCTCCAGGCCCAAAGCAAGCTGGACGCCGCCGAGCAAGAAATGACCGCCGCACTCGCAACGCCACGCGTGGATCCGCTGGCCGCCGCGCGGGCACGCATCCGGCTGGGCTCGCTGCGCTGGGCGCAGGGGGATATCGCCGAGTCGGCGCAGCAGTATCGGCAGGCACTGGCGACCTTTCGCGACCACCTCGGGGACGAGCACCAAGAAACGGCCCGGGCTCGCTTTGCGTTGGCCTCTGCCCTGCACCGGCAGGGTGAATATGCCCTGGCGGAAGCAAATTATCGTCAATCGCTGATCACCCGCGAAGGCATCTACGGACCGCACCACCCACTGGTCGCGCGCGTGCTCGAAGGCCTTGGCGGCCTGCTGTATGACGCGGGTCGCGCTGAAGAATCTTTACCGGTCAGCCGCCGGGCGCTGGCGATCCAGCAGGCGCTCCACGGCGAGGAGGCGCCCCGCACAGCGCTCGCCCTGAACAATCTAGCGCTGGCCGAGCATGATCTAGGTCGCTTTGCGCTCGCCATGGACCACTACCAGCGGGCGCTCAAAATCAACCGAACAACCTACGGTCCGCGCCATGCCAGGGTGGCGGCCAATCAGAATAACGTTGGCCTGATCCATCTCGACCTTGGCGAGCCCGAGGCGGCCCTTCAGCCCTTCGGAGAGGCGCTGACGATTCACCAAGAGATTCTGCCGGACGACCACCCGGCGCTCGCCTATTCCGCCCATTTTCTCGGCCGCAGTCACCTGCAGCTGGGACAACTGTCGGAGGCTGAACGCTGGCTTGAGGAGGCGGTCACCCGGCGCGCGCGCCTCCGAAATGGCGAACACCCGCAGCTCGCCGACTCGCTGATCTGGCGGTCGGTGCTGAGGATGCAACTCGGCCAAAAGGCGCTGGCGCTCGAGGACGCGGAACGCGCGCTGGCGATTCGACAGGAAAACCTGGAGGCCGGAGACTGGCGCCTGGCCGAAGCGACACTGACGGCAGCCGCCATCGCCTGGCAGCAGAACACGCCAAGTGGCGCGACTGTCCAGCGCGCAATCGCCCAGCTCAACGAGTCCCGCGGCCGAGACGACTGGCGCGTCGTTGAGATCACCGGCCGACTCGCCAGCGTGCTCTGCGCAGCGTCTCGCGGCCCGACCGACGGCAACGCCGCCCACCCGATTTGCGGGGTAGAATAAGGCTCTCCGACACACTCGCCGTCTCGAGGGCTGATCATGACGCTGCTTCCGCTGCTTTTTGTGCTCCTGCTGCTGCTGGCCATCAGCTTTCGACGCCTGACGATCACCATGGCCGCGGCCGTCATGGCAGCGACCTCGCTGCTGTTTCTCATCTCCGACGGCGTGTCAGGCTTTGCCACCTTTCTCACGATGCTCATCACCGCGGCGATGGCCTTTTTTGCCGTCGTGCCGTGGCGCCGTCAGCTGATCAGCGATCCGGCGCTCGGCTGGTTTCGGAAGGTGCTGCCGGCGCTGTCCAGCACGGAGCAGGAGGCGCTCGAGGCGGGCACGGTCTGGTGGGACGCCGAGCTGTTTTCCGGCGACCCCAACTGGCAGGAGCTGCTGTCCACCCCCAAGGCGGCGTTGCGCGACGACGAACAGGCCTTCATGGACGGCCCGGTCAACGAGCTGTGCCAAATGCTCGACGACTGGGAGATCCGCGAGGATGCCAACCTCCCGGACCCGGTCTGGGAGTTCCTCAAGGAGAAGCGGTTTTTCTCCATGATCATCGATCCGGAGTACGGGGGCCTGGGCTTCACGGCGCAGGGCAACTCGGCGGTAGTGATGAAGCTGGCGAGCCGCAACCTCACAACGGCCGTGACCGTGATGGTGCCCAACTCGCTGGGGCCAGGCGAACTGCTGAGCCACTACGGCACCGACGAGCAGAAAGCCCACTACCTTCCACGGCTGGCCCGCGGGGAAGAGATTCCTTGCTTTGCCCTGACCGCACCGTCCGCCGGCTCCGATGCGGGCGCCATGCCCGACACCGGCATGGTCTGCAAAGGTGAGTTTGAAGGCCGTGAGGTGCTCGGGCTCCGGCTCAACTGGAACAAGCGTTACATCACGCTGGCGCCCGTCGCCACGGTGCTTGGCCTGGCCTTCAAGGCCTATGACCCCGACCATCTTTTGGGCGATAAAGAAGATCTCGGCATCACCTGCGCGCTTATTCCCACCAGCCTGCCCGGGGTCTGGACGGGCAACCGGCATCTGCCGGTGGGCGCGGTCTTCATGAATGGCCCCACCCGCGGGGAAGACGTGTTTGTGCCGCTGGACTACGTCATCGGCGGCGCTCAGCGCATCGGGAAGGGCTGGTCCATGTTGATGTACAGCCTGGCCGCCGGGCGGGCGGTATCCCTGCCCGCCCTTGGCGTTGCGGGGGGCAAGGTCGCCTCGCTGGTCAGCGGCCAGTACGCCCGAATCCGCAAGCAGTTCAAGATGCCCATCGCCTACTTCGAAGGCGTGGAGGAGCCGCTCGCGCGCATGGCGGGCATCACCTACCGGATGGACGCGGCCCGTCGGCTCACGCTGGTTGCCCTGGGCCTCGGTGAAAAGCCTGGCGTCCTGTCAGCGATCCTCAAATATCAGCTCACCGAAGGCAATCGGGTCTGTATCAACGACGCGATGGATATCCACGGCGGCAAGGGCATCATCCTGGGCCCAAACAACTACCTAGGCGCGTTTTATCAGGCGGTGCCCATCGCGATCACGGTGGAGGGGGCCAACATCCTGACCCGCACCATGATCGTCTTTGGCCAGGGCGCGATTCGATGCCACCCGTTTCTGCTGCGGGAGATGAACGCCGCCCAGGCACCGGACAGCGAGGCGGCACGCGCCGAATTTGATGAGGCGCTGTTCAGCCACGTTGGCTTCACGGTGAGCAACGGGGTGCGCGCACTGGTGATGGGGCTGACCGGCGCACGCTTTGTCGCGGCCCCGACCGACGACCCAACCCAGGATTACTATCGCCAGCTCACCCGCATGAGCGCGGCGTTTGCCTTCACCGCCGACGTGGTCCTGCTGGCGCTGGGCGGTGCTTTCAAGTTTCGCGAAAAGATCTCGGGCCGCCTGGCGGATGTGCTGAGCCACCTGTACATGGCGTCTGCGATGCTGAAAAACTTCGAAGACGCCGGTCGCCCGAAAGAAGATCTGCCGCTGCTGCGCTGGGCGATGGCCGATAGTCTCTATACGATCCAGCACTCGCTGATCAACACGCTGCGCAACTTCCCGATCCGGTGGCTGGGCCAGCTCATCAAGCTGCTGGTGTTTCCGACCGGCAACTCTTACCGCGAACCCTCCGACTCGGACGGCAAGCACGCGGCTCGGCTCCTGATAACAGACAACCCAGCACGCGATCGGCTGACCGAAGGCATTCATCGAAGCTGCGGTGACGATGCTGCCGGCAAGCTGCACTGCGCTTTTGCCGCCGTCATGCAGGCGGCCAACGCGGAGCGCTGCCTCAAGAAGGGGCTCGGTGAGGTGGTGACCGTCGACAACTATGAGCGGCTGATCAAAGATGGACTCGAGGCAGGCCTGATCAACCAAGAGGAAGCGGGCTGGGTGGCGGAAGCGCAGCGGCTGACGCTCGAAGTCATCAACGTGGACGATTTCCCCCGATCCGAGGTGGAGCGCAGCCTCCGGCCCACCGGCGACAGCGACAAAAAGATAAGCAAGAAAACGACGAAGAAGGCGGCCAAGAAAGCCGCCAGAAAAAGTCAGCCTCGCAAGACGGTCGCGAAGAAAGCGACCGCCAAAAAGACATCTGGCAAGAAGACTCGCAGCAAGAAGAAGACGTCAGCAAAGCCGGCTGAGGGCTGAGGTTTAGCTCGACTTGGGTTGGCTCGGATTCGCTATCGCCGCCCGAGCCGCCGCCACGGCCAGTGGCGCTCAGGTCGGCATCGGTCCAGCCGGTAAAGCGGCTGGACCGATTCCATGCCCGCTCCCCACGGCGAAGCAAAATCTGCTGATGCACCCGAAACTCCCACCGGTTCAAGAATGGCCGACCCGTGGGCGGGTTTCGACGCCTATGGCCATCTTCAACGGGTATCATGGGGTATGAAAAACATCCGCCTTACCCAGTTCAGCCACGGCGCCGGCTGCGGCTGCAAAATTGCGCCTGGCGTGCTCGAGAACATTCTCCGCAGCGAGCTCGACCTGCCCGAGTTTCCCAACCTGGTTGTCGGCAACAGCACCCGGGATGACGCCGCGGTCTACGACCTGGGTGACGGCACCGGCATGATCAGCACCACCGATTTTTTTATGCCGATTGTTGACGACCCGTTCGACTTTGGACGGATTGCCGCCACGAACGCGATCAGCGACGTCTACGCCATGGGCGGCGAGCCGCTGATGGCGATTGCCATCCTGGGATGGCCTGTGGACAAGCTGGAGTCGGACGTCGCGCGAAAGGTGGTGGACGGCGGACGGCGGACCTGCGCGGACCTCGGTATCGCGCTGGCGGGTGGCCACAGCATCGATTCACCCGAGCCCATCTTTGGGCTCGCGGTCAGTGGTCGGGTCAAGCTGGACCAGCTGAAGCGCAACAGCGGCGCCCGCCCCGGCGACCGTCTCTACCTGACCAAACCGCTGGGCGTGGGGATCCTGACCACCGCCGAAAAAAAGGGCCTGCTGACCAGTCAACACGAAAACCTCGCGCGGGACGTGATGTGCCAACCCAACGTCATCGGACAGCACCTGGCTCCGCTGGACGGCGTCACCGCCATGACCGACGTGACCGGCTTTGGACTCGCCGGCCACCTCCTGGAGATGTGTCGAGGCAGCCGGCTTCGAGCATCGGTGAATCTGGCCAGCGTGCCGCAGCTCGACGGCGTTCAGCATTACATCGCTGCAGGCAGCCTGCCCGGCGGCAGCGCACGCAACTATGCCAGCTACGGTTTCGAGCTGAGCACGCTCGATTCGAACCAGCAGGCGCTGGTTTGCGATCCTCAGACCAGCGGAGGGCTGCTGCTAGCCGTTGACGCTCAGGCAACCGACGCGGTCGAACGGCTGCTGCGCGAACACGGCTGCGGCGTTTACCAGATTGGAGCGCTGACCCCGGCGGGCGATGGTCCGACGGTTCACTTTCAGTGAGTCAGCGCGAGCTCGTCGAGGCGTCTGAGTTCGGCGAGCTGCTGACGGCGGGCATTCCGCTGGTTGACCTGCGCGCACCGGTTGAGTTTGCCTGCGGTGCGTTTCCGGCATCCATCAATCTCTGGCTGATGGATGACCGCGAACGGGCCGAGGTAGGCACCTGCTACAAGCGGCGTGGGCATGATGCGGCGGTGGCGCTGGGCCATGAGCTGGTCAGCGGCGCGGTTCGCGAGCGCCGCATGGGGCGCTGGATTTCGCAGCTTGAGCGCGACCCGGAAACCCTCTTCTACTGCTTCCGGGGCGGCCAGCGATCCGAGCTCGTGCAGGCCTGGCTGAGCGAAGCCGGCTTCCCCACCCGCCGGATTGCGGGCGGCTATAAGGCGCTGCGCCGCTTCGCCCTGACCCGTCTGGCGGAACTCTGTGAGTCCCAGCGGGTGGTGGTGCTCGGCGGGCTGGCCGGCAGCGGCAAGACCGATCTGCTCAGGGAACTTCCGGCCACGGTGGACCTGGAGGGTCATGCCAATCACCGCGGTTCAGCGTTCGGCCGCCGGGTTGCCGGGCAGCCAGCGCCGATCGATTTTGAGCACCGGCTGATCATCGACTGGATGAACCACGAGCGGCAGGGATACACCGGGATGATCACGGAAGATGAGAGTCGCACCATCGGTCGTCTGGCGCTGCCTCAGCCGCTGTGGGACACCCTGGTCGAAGCCCCGATTGCGGTGGTGGACGAGCCCTTCGACGATCGAGTGCAACGCATTATCCGCGACTACGTTGAGCACAATCTGGCCGACTGCCGATCAGTCGACCCGGAGCACGGTTTTGCCGCGTTTTCTGACGAGCTGCTAGCGAGCCTCGCCCGCGTGGAAAAGCGGCTGGGCGGTGAGCGTCACGCCGGGCTGCATCGGGCCATGGTGGGTGCGCTGGAACAGCAGCGCGCGGGGTCGGACACTTCGGTACACGCCGCCTGGGTCGAGCCGCTGCTGCGCGACTATTACGACCCGATGTATGAATGGCAGCTGGAGAAGAAGATGCCTCGCGTGGTGTTTCGGGGCAGCGCCAATGACGTTGCGGACTACGCCCGGTCGGCAATCAGTCGATAACGCGCTTGGCGAAGCGGTCTCGCCAGGGTCGCTCGCTGGCAAACGACACCGCAACGTGGGTCACCCGACCCTGAATCTGGTCCTCGCTGGCGAATCCCCAAACCCGCGAGTCGACGCTGTTGTTGCGATGGTCGCCGAGCATAAAATATTTGCCCTCAGGTACCCGAAAAGTCTGGGCTCCGGGCGCCACGCGCAGATTGGCAGAAAACTGAATATCGTGGGTAATGCCGTTGATCGTTTCCGAAGCGATGATGTTGCCGTCGGGCCGACGCTCTGCGGTCTGCGACAGGCGCTCGCCGTTGACCCAGACCGCCGCGCCCTCCACCACAATCTCGTCGCCCGGGACACCGATGACCCGCTTGATGTAAACATCATCCGTATGCGGCGGGACAAACGTCACGATGTCGCCTCGCTCCGGGCTGCCCCAGCCCGGCAGCCGCTTGTTGACCAGCGGAATCGACGGACCATAGCTGAACTTCTCCACCCAGATGTAATCGCCCGGGTAAAAGTTCGGCTCCATGGACGTACTCGGAATATGAGACCAGTCGGCCACGGCGGTGCGAAAGGTAGCGATGCCAATCAGCACAAACAGGACCGGCAGATTGTCCTTGGCGAAGCGACGAAGGCGTTTTGCGCGCGGTTGAGTCATGGTCAGAGCCTACGGGTAGCGTGTCTTCTCAGACCGGTGCAGCGTCGTTTGGTTCATCGGACCATGGAGCCGCTGCAGGTCAGCGGGGGGGCCACGCGGCCCGCTAACGAGGCCTGGGCTCAACCGCCAGCTGTCGCGACTGAGCGACCAGCTGGTCAGCGCTATCCCAAAGCTCCACGCTTTCCTCCAGCAGCCCGTCGCGAACAAAGCGCGTTGAGCAGCGGGCCCGCAGCCAGCCAGGCGCCGGAACGCCTCGAACATGCACGGTCAGCTCGACGGTTGGGGTCCAGTTGATCGGCAAATCGAGATCGAACACGGGCGGCGGGAAGCAGTCGACCAGCAACAATAGATCGTCACAGGTAGCAACCTCGGCGCCCTCGGGCGGCGCAATCCACGCCTCGAGAGCGCCCGTACCTCCGCGCTTACCGCCCAGGATCGTTGGATCGTCGGCTGCGCAGCGAATCTGAATCCGTCGGTAGAGCGCGTCGGCGGTCGGCAGGTGCCACGCCGGAACGCATTCTTCGAGCGGGGGCAGCGCCGGCGGCGAACCGGCATAGAAACGGCTGCCCTGTCCTTGGCGGTCCAGATCCGAAAAAGCGCCCAGCAGCGTCAGCGCCGGCCGACCATCCACGATCAGATCGCCGCGCATGGTGGTTAGCAGTCGGCCGCGCTTGATTTCTTCGCAGGTGAGTCGCGCCGGGCCTGCGGCCACCGGCCGCAGAAAGTGCCCGGTGACGGTCACCGCCATGTCCCGCTGCGCCTGTTCCCGCATAAACTTTGCGGCCCGCAGCATCAGGTAGCCGCCGTTGGTGTTGCCTCCGATATCCCAGCCTTCGGGGATATCGATGGGCGTTTCTTCGCTCATCGCTGTGTCCTGTCAGGCGGTCATCTCGCTGAACTGCACTACCGCGCGATCCGCCGATTCCATGGCGCCCTCCATGCCTGACGCGTGCAGCGCGGTATGTTCCCCGGCGAACAGGACCCGTTGCGTGGGCCGTCGCACGGCGTTGGCCAGGCGGGCGGTGTGACCCGGCGGCCAGTGAGCGTACGCGCCGCCGGCACCGGGCTGTGCAACCCAGCTGAAGCGTTTGACGTAGCGTACGCGCCCAGCCAGTGACGGCCGGAGGCGAACCATCGTCTTTTCCACCAGCTGACGAGCGTCGTCCTCCGCCAGCTCGTCAATCGCCTTGGCCCCGCTGCCGTTGATCCACAGCTTGTACCCGACCAGCAAGCCGCCGGCGTCGACCCGCGGGAACCAGCGCTCCACGGGCGAGTCGGTCCACATCATGATCGGCAGGCCGTCGCGCTCCCAGAATTCGCCGCGGGTGTCGACAAACACCAGGCTGATCCGGGTGTAGGGGACTTCAGCGATCGCGTCGCGCTGATCCTGATCGAGCGCGAGGCTGAGGTCGAGCTGGCGCAGCGCCGGCAGGGGCAACGTGCAGATGCAGTGCTCTGCCCGAAAGCTTCGACCGTCGTCGCACAGAACCCGCACGCCCGCTGCGTCTTCGGCCACGCTGACCACCGAGGTCTTCAGCAGCAGATCGCCGGCGAGCGGCTCGGCCATCGCGATCGGCAGCGCGCCGCTGCCGCCTAGAATCTGATCGGACGACGTGGTCTGCCGGAACAGCACCTGGTTGCGCCAGGTCCGGATCACCGAAGTCGCGGCCAGCCCGTTGTTGTCCGCGTTGACGTTCATCAGGCGCAGCGCCTCGTCGGACGCGCCGGCCCGGGTAAGCACCGTGCTCAAGGCCTCGTCTCGGCTGGCAAAGGCCGGATCAGACCAGTCGCCGGTGCCCTGGAACGGATTGAGCGGCATGAGCGTCTCGTGCAGCATCCGAAAAGGCAGGCGGTGCCTTTCCTCGGGCGGCAACCGATTGCCCGCCGAGACTGCCCAATCGTTAACCGTCGCCGTTTCACCATTCACCGCAATCCCAAAGCCGCGGGCTGCTCCCTGAGTTTGAAACGTTGTCATCCCCGGTGCGCTGCCAAACGACACGCCGTGACGCTGACCGGCGGCGCGGACCCGAGCGTAACCGCTGCCGACCGTAACGCCGCCATATTCCGGCTGGTCGGGCAGCTCGCGATCGGTCCACAGTCGACCTCCAACCCGATCGCTGGCCTCCAGAATACGGACGCTGAGCCCCATCTGCTTGAGCCGCGCCGCCGCGCTCAAGCCAGCGAGGCCGGCCCCCAGCACCAGCACGTCCACCCGCTCCTCGCGGGACCGAACGCATCCGGTCAGCCCGGTTGTCGCACCGAGGGCTGCCGCCCCCAGCCCCAGCAGCACCCGTCGACGATCAGGCATTTTCGCGCACCGCGTCGATGGGCATGACGTCACCCCGATTGAGGTAGAGCGCTTTTTTCCGCAGAAAGCGCGTGAGCCCGCTGGGGCCCATGCGGGAGGCGCCCAGGCCGGATTCACCAAACGCGTTTTTCTCCGCCTCAAATATCATGCTTGTCATGCTCGCATCGTTGATGCTGACCCCACCGGCGTTTAGGCGATGGGCCACGGCCAGACACGCGGCCTCGTCACCGCCGAAGACGCAGCCGGACAGCCCGTAGATTGAATCGTTGGCCAAGGCCAGCGCCTCGTCCACCGTATCGAAAGCCATCACCGGCAGCACTGGCCCAAAGGTCTCATCGCGCATTACCGCCATATCATGATCGACATGGGTCAACACCGTAGGCGCCAACCACTGCCCTCCGCGATCGACCAGCTCACCCCCACAGTGGACGATGGCGCCGGCCTCCCGGGCCTGACGGATCTGCTCAGCCACTTTGTCTGCCTGCGGTGCAAAGATGAACGGCCCAAGGTGTCCCTCAGCGGGATCCTGAGCGGTCAGCTCAACGGCCTTTGCCTTGGCCACCAGCAGCGCCACAAACTCATCAAAGCGGCTTCGGGCGACGTAGATCCGCTCGATCGACTGGCAAGCCTGCCCGGTGGCAACCACGCTGCCCCGCAGGAGCGCGGTGGATGCGCGCTCAAGGTCGGCATCTTCCAGCACAATCGCTGGGTCTTTGCCGCCCAGCTCCAGGAACGCCGGTATAAAGTTTCGCGCCGCGGCTTCCCCCACCTTGCGGCCCGTGGCCACACTGCCGGTAAACGCAACGGCGCTCACCCGCTCGACCAGTGCCTGACCGGTCTCTGCGCCGCCGGGCGTAAACGCCAGAACTCGCGCCAGGTCGGGCACTTCGGCGAGCGCATCGTTGAGCGGTTCGACAAAACGCGGCGTCACCTCGCTCGGCTTGATCATGACTGCACAGCCGGCCAGCAGGGCCGGAATGGCGTCGATGAGCGACAGCGTCAAAGGGAAATTCCAGGGACTGATCACACCGAGCAACGGATAAGGCACCAGCTGTTCACCAAGCTCCACGTGCGGCATCGCCTGGCTGGGCCGACTGCTTGAGGTGAGCAGCGTAGGTGCCAGCCCACACCAGCGTTCGATGGCCGCGAGCGTGCCGGCAAACTCGCCGGCGCTGATCGCGCGGCGGCCGGTATCCCGGGCCAGCGCGTCAACGATGGCCGACTGGCGCTTCTTCAGCGCCAGGATCCATTCGCGCATCGCCTGGCAGCGGCGCTCCACCCCACCAGACTCCCACACCATCTGCGCCGAGCGCAGCGCGTCAGCGACCTGCCCCAGCTGCTCCGCCGTGTAGGGCTCGAACTCGTAGTCGATCTCGCCGCTACGCGGGTTGCGCACCGTCATCAACGCCGCATGGGTCGCGCTGTTCATGGATCCGTTGCCTCCGCGGCCTGGCTGAGCCGCTCATCATCAGCTTTTGCCGGGTCGATCACAAACACCGCGTCGTCGACCGGACCGTTCACCCGGAACGTGTGCCAGAAAATATCGTTGGTTTTGCGCCCGTCGTAGAACAGACGTACGCGCTGCGGCTGCCGAAACTTCGGTGAGTCGTGCCAGGCAAACTCCGAGTAGATGCGATGATGCCAGCCACGCGGGGTGTCAAAACCCACCAGCCGCACCGCCAAGCTGCCTTTGTCGATGCCGAAGATTGTCTCGCTCCCCGTAGCGTCGGTCACCTTGATGAAATAGCAGGGGTCGCCGGTCACCTGATCGTCGGCGAGCCGGCTCACCGTAAATCCGGGCTGGTCCGCAAAGCGGATAATCCCGAAACCAAACGCTGCAGACCACTGGGCCGCCGCCGTATTTTTCTCGAGTAGACCGTCCTGGTTGTAGGTGTTGGCGCCGTCATAGGCGATTTGAAAAATGACCTGATCGCCGCTTCGCGCGTCAAAGCGAACCTTGCCGTTGGCGGAATGAGCGGCGGTGGATTGATCGGGGAAACGCCGCCACATGCGGTAGCGATCCACCTGGGTCTGCTGGTCAGCGGCGCCGCTGCTGTACATGGTCATGCGGCCCTCCAGGTAGAGCGTCTGCGGCCGCTTCCAGCCCTGACCGCCGTTGGCTTGGGTGGCCATCCTCACGATGTCCAATCCGGTGAGCGGCGCAGCGATTACGGCCAAACTGGGCAGCACTGCCGCGATCGCGAACCCGATCAGAGCTAGTCGAAGCAGGGTGCGATGGTTCATTGGCACTCCGGGTCAAGCAGTTATAATGTTCTAACATTATATCATTTGCCCCAGGAGGGCTCTGTGCCAATGAGAACTTGGAAACTGCTGCCTCTGCTAGGCCTGCTGACAGCGGCGGGCGCCATGGCTGACGATCAGCTCGACCCGGCCAAACCGGCGGATGCGGTCAAAATTCAGCGCAAGATTCAGTGCTCCCTAACCGACGGCGAGCAGGTCACCTTCTGGTGGTATGGCAATGCGTATTCGCGCCGCATGGGCGAAAAAGATCGCCTCCTGTTCAAAGTCGAAGGGATGAACACGCGGGCTTGCGTCAGCGAGAAGCATCCCGAGCGGGGCAAAGGGTTCCGCCTCGTATCCCGAGAAATCCTGCTCTACAAGGATCCCGAAACCGGGGAGGTTCTGAATCACTGGGAAAACCCCTGGACCGGCGAGAAGGTCGACGTGCTGCACGTAGAGAACGACCCGGTGAACTTCCAGTCTTACGAGATTGGCCGTAGCGGCCAACCGGCTAGCTGGGATGGCGATATGCACAACGGCGGCTTTTGGCAGCGGAGTACGGTGCCCCTGTGGTACCCCAACACCCTTGCCGGCGACTTCCAGGGAGAGATCGGCGGCACCTACCACGCGACCGAGATGTTTAATTTCTTCGGCCCGGTCGACAAGCTCCTCGATCCGGCGGTGGCAACCGCCGAGGTCCGGGTGGGCTGGTCGCGCATGTCAGACTGGCTGCCGTGGATGAAGATGGGCGGCCGCGAAGGCATTATCTATATGCACACCGCCGGCACGAAACTCGGAGCCTGGGACGAGCTGTCGGACACCATGAAAGCGGAAATCCGCAATCACTACCCCAAGTACGAAACCCCGCCGCCGCTCGACGACGAGCGTCGCAACGTGACCAGCTGGTCTTACTATCGTGACGTCAAAGAAGGCAAGCGCGAGCTGCCTGATCGCTATAAGTAGGTGATCGCCTGAGGGGCTGCGGACCGCAGTCCCCGACAAGCCAGGCAAGGGGTCGGCGTCTCGCGCCGACCCCAGCTTCAGCCTTCCATCTCGGCGCCATAGTGGGCGTGCACCTGCTGATAAAAAGACTGCGCCATGATGCCGCTGCGCCAGCGCGTGATTTGAGGATAAGCCTCTAAACTGATCTGGGCCTTGTCGAACGGCTCCAACGCAGCGATCAGCGCGATATCGGCGAGCGTCATCTGGTCACCCGCGATAAACGCAGAGTCAGCGAGCTGACCCTCGACCATCGGTAGGTACTGATCGAGAAAACCCTGCCCTTCGTTGACCGAGTCCTCGTCCACCGGTAGCCCCATCATCGGCGCGAACATCCGGTTAAACAGGATCTTGTTCATGTTGGTGCGGATGTGGTTGACCGCAAACTCCATCCACTGGTCGATCTTGGCCTGCTCGTTCAGGTCGGCGGGATACATCGCTCCCCCCACCTTGCTGCCCAGATAGCGGCAAATGGCGTTGCTTTCGGCCAGCTTGAATTCGCCGTCAACCAGCGCGGGCACTTTCCCGAAGGGATTGATGGCGAGGTAGTCCGGCGTCTTCTGCTCGCCGGCCTGCAGGTCAACGTGGTGGTAGGTTGCGTCAATGCCCAGCGCGCTGACCGCCAGTCGCACCTGATTGGCGGGCGCAGAGGCAAAGTGTCCGTAGATTTCCATGGGGCTGAGGGCCTGTGTGATTGTCAGGCCGAGAGACTGTCACGCAGGACGCGCGAAGACAACGAACTAATCCTTATATCCGTCGCGGCGGATTCGGCAGTTCGTAGTCTGGCGCACAAAAAAAAGGGCAGCACGATGTGCTGCCCGGGTCCAAACTCGGACTCAAAAGTCCCCTCAGAACTTGTAGCCGAAGCTGATGCCGTAGACCAGCGGATCGATCTCAACGTCACCCAGGCTCGCGCCATCGAGCTTCGCCTCGGTGTCGATGTCCATCCACCGCGCGTCGACGTTCAAGAACCAGCGCTCATTGATCTTCCAGTCGGCACCGATCTGCGCTGACAGGCCGAAAGAGTTGTCCAGCGACAGGTCTGAGCCTTCCAGCGGTCCAGCCGTTTCTTCACTGAAGAACGTGGTGAAGTTAACGCCCAAGCCCACGTAGGGATAGAAGCGCTCGCTACTGGCAAAGTGATACTGGAGGCTCACCGTCGGCGGCAGCTGGTCCGTTTCGCCCACCCGGGTGCCGTCTTTCAGCACGATGTCGTGGTTAAACGGAATCGCGGCCAGCACGTCGATCGCCCAGTTCTGGTTCAGAAAATAAACCGCGTTGAGGTTCAGCGCTGCGCCGGCATCCGCGTCCACAATCGGGTTGTTGTTGGACTTGGGATCGACATTGGTAATGCCAACCCGGCCGATCCACGTGCCGGCCTCATGAGCGGTCGCCGCACCGCAAAGTGCCAAGGCTGCAGTCAGCGCAATCAGTGTTCTCTTCATCGGATAAATTCCTTTTTGTAGGTGGGTCAACGATGCTTAATATGCCGACGCCCGCGATCGCGAGTAATGGGGGGAAGCCGCAGACCCACCTGTGGAAAACCGAGAGGCGCTCAGGGGCCGCCGAAGGCCGCCCGTAAACAACGCGTTTCATGCCCCAGGCAGCACCCTCTATAGATGAAACTTGCTAATCTATCTATCGATAGGTATATTCACGACATGAACGTTAACTCAGACTATTCTCAGCGAGCGGTTGATCTGCCCCAAGACGCTTTGTGGCAGCCATCACCGGCCCCGGGCGTGGAGCGACGCATGCTGGATCGGATCGGTGACGAGGTGGCGGTAGCAACCAGCGTCGTCCGCTACGCGCCGGGCAGCAGCTTTGCCGCCCACACCCACGACGCGGGTGAAGAGTACCTGGTGCTCGACGGCGTTTTCTCCGATGAGCACGGCGACTATCCCGCTGGCACCTACGTGCGAAATCCGCCGGGCAGCAGCCATTCACCGTTTACGCGCGGTGGCGCAACCATTTTCGTCAAGCTGAGGCAGTTTGATCCGGGTGACGACCAGCAGGTCACGATCGACACCCGGCAGTCGTGGTTCAGGCCTGGCGTTGCGCCAGGCCTGGAGGTCCTCCCGCTACATCAGTTTGGCCACGAAAACGTGGCCCTGGTGCGCTGGGCGCCCAGCACCCGCTTCAGTCGACATGTGCACCCGGGCGGCGAAGAGATTTTTGTGCTGGAAGGGACTTTTGAGGACGAGCATGGCGTCTATCCGGCCGGGAGCTGGCTGCGGAGCCCCGCCTATAGCGAGCACACGCCGTTCTCCAACGAAGGCTGCCTGATCTACGTCAAAACCGGGCACCTGCCGCTGGCCGCATAGCCGGCCAGACGGCTGATCACTCGGCGGACAAACCCTTTAGGGCTTCAGCCGCCTGTTGGTTGTCCGGATCGAGCGCCAAAGCCTGCTCAAAGGCCGTGCGGGCATCCGCCGTTCGGCTTTGCTGCGCCAGCACCATCCCTAAGCGCCACCAGGTGGGAGAGGGCGGCACGGGTGGGTCTGCTGCGTCAGCCGACAGCTCGAGGTAGCGCCGGAAGGCAGCCTCGGCTTCCGTCAGGTTCTGCCCTGAAAGCGCGCCGGTCCGGCCAAGCTGGTAGAGCGCCATCAGATCGATCTGCTCACCGGTCGTAAACGGCGTCAGCGTCTCAACCGCTTCGGACCACCGTTCCTGCTGCTGCAGCAGCAGGGCCAGGCCCACCGCAGCCTGGCTTTCACCCGGGTCCTCCGTCAGCAGCGTCCGATAAAGCGTCTCTGCCGATTCGATCTTGCCCTCCGCCAGATCGATGCGGGCTTTCCAGCGCTTGCCCAGGCTCGGGTTGGTCCGCCCGATGGCTTCCGCCTGCCGATACGCTTCTTTGGTTCGACCGCCGGCGATCCAGGGAGCCTGAAGATGAAACTGAATCAGCCCCACCCGTCCGTCAAGGTTTTCCGGGTCGATCTTTACGACGCGCTCCAGCGCTTTTTTTGCCGTCTTGGCCAGGCCGCGCGCCTTCATCATGCCGGCGCTACCGGCAACCTCCCCCGCAGCTTCCGCCAGGGAAAGCCAAATCTCCGGGCGGTCGGGGCTTAGCTCGGTGGCCGCCTCCAGATCCTCCAGCGCCGCTTCGGCGCGATCGGTCCGGATTAGCAGCTGGCCTCGGATATAGAGTTCGTCGATGTTCAGCTTTCCGGCGCGGCCGTCCAGACCGTCCGCCCAGGCCTGGACGGATTCGATGTCATCCGAATCCAACGCGCGCTGCAGCTCATCGATCGACTGCGCCTCAAGCGCGGGGGTGAGAAACAGCAAGGCGGTGGCAACCGAGAAAACCCAGGCAAACTTCATCAAGCGACAATCCTATTTGTAGACAGTGCTGGCCCGCGATAACCGGCACCGATCTCCGGCGCCTGGCGCTTTTGACCAGGCAGCATAGCTTCGCGGCATCGCGCAGCGGTTCCCAGTGACGGGAGTCATGCTGTAATGCCCCTTTGTGGTGAGGAGCGCACCCCATGTCGATTGCCGTAAGCGGAGCCAGCGGGAGGCTGGGATCCCGAATCATCGAAGCCTTGCTGGCTTCCGACGATCCGGAAAAGCAGCCGCTGATCGCGCTGAGCAGAGACACAAGCACAACGAGCTTTGCAGGCGTGGACGTCCGTCAAGCCGACTACGCACAGCCTGATCAGCTGGCCTCGGCGCTGGCCGGCGTCGAGGTGCTGGTGTTGATCTCCGCACCGGTCAAAGCCGGTGTCGACCGGGTGCAGCTGCACCGCAACGCGATCCAAGCAGCGCAGGACGCCGGCGTTGAGTGTGTGCTGTACACCAGCGTGATCGGCAACGGCGATGAGTCGGGCACCTGGTATGCCGAAACCCAGGAGGTGAACCGCGTCGCCGAACGCGATCTCATGGACAGCGGACTGCGCTGGATCATCTGCCGCAATGGTTTGTACCTGGATCTGGACCTCATGCACCTGCGCGCAGCCGGCCCGGACGGCGTCTACAGCAACAATGCCGGAACCGGGCGCTGCGGCTACATCGCGATCAGCGAACTCGCTTTTGCCATCGCCAGGCTGGCGCTGGAGGCGCAAAAGGGTCGCGGCACCAATCGCACGCTCAACCTGATTGGCGAAACGGTCACCCAGCAGGAGCTTGTTGCCCTCGCCAACCAGGTGTTTGGAATGGAGGTCCGTTATCAACCGATCAGCGAAGCAGCGAACGTTGACCGCCTGATGGCACACCCGATGATCGCCCGGCGAGGCCTTGAGGTTGCCCGGATGCTGACCGGGTGCTTCCAATGCATGAGCCGTGGCGCCTTCGACGTAGAGCCGCAATTTCACCTCGCCGCCGGTCGTCCGGCCAAGCCGCTGGCGCAGCAGATGAGTGAGCTGGATCCGCTGTGATTGTCTGGGTCCGCACCCTACAATGACGCCGGAAGCTTCATCAGAAAAACCAATGCCGCACGATCACTCTGTATCGAGACTCGCCCTGCTGGTCGCTGTTGTGGTGGCGCTGTTTACGGGCGTTTTGGCATCGCTGGCGCTTCGCCCGCCGGGTCAACCGGTTTCGCAGCAAGCTACGGCTGACCCAAGTTCGGTCGACGTCATCCGCTGGCGCGCAGCGTCGTCTTTCACTGGCGCCATGCCGATTATCGGCACAGCCCCCTACCGCTTCGCGGACACCATGCGCGCGATGACGGGCGGCGCCATCGACATCACCGTTTATGACCCGGGAACCGTGGTGCCCGCCCTGGAGATTACCGAAAGCGTCAAAGACCGAAAGGTTGAAGCCGGCTTCCAGTGGGTCGGCTACGACCAGGGACGCATACCGGCTTCAACGCTGATTGCCGCGGTGCCCTTCGGGATGGAGCCGACCGAGTTTACGGCCTGGTGGTACATCGGCGGCGGCCGGGAACTGGGTGAGGAGCTGTATGAGCCCCACCAGGTGATGCCGATTCTCTGCAGCATCACCGGGCCTGAGACCGCCGGCTGGTTTCGAGAACCCATTCAGGACATCGACGACCTCGAAGGGCTGAAGATCCGGTTTGCCGGCCTGGGCGGCAAGGTGCTGCAGCGTGCGGGCGCATCCGTCACTATCATTCCCGGCGGGGAGATCTTCCAGGCGCTGGAGAAAGGCGCCATCGACGCCACCGAGTTTGCGCTGCCCGTGATCGACCAGATGCTCGGCTTTTCTCAGGTCGCTCGCTACAACTACTTTCCGGGCTGGCACCAGCCGTTTTCAACCGGGCATCTGCAGGTCAACCTGGAGATCTGGCGGGGCTTGAGCGAGACCAGCCAGGCGATGATTCGTACCGCCTGCCAGGCCATGGTGGCCTACTCGCTGGCGGAAGCGGAAGCGCTCCAAGGCGCCGTCGTCAGAGACTTCCAGTCGTCGGGTGTCACCACCAGCTCGCTCCCGCTGCCCATCCTTGAAAGGCTGCGCGAACTGGCTCGCGAGGTGCTGGATGAGGAAGCCGCCGCTGACGCCGATTTTGCGAAAATCCTGACGGCTCAGCGCGAATTCTCGGCCACCTATCGCTATTGGAAAACCCTGGGCTATCTGCCCCGGGACTTCTGAAGCACCTAGCGATGTCCAGCGCTATCCAACCCGCCGAAACCGCGCCGCCCGCCACCTACCCGCATACGCGGCTGTCGCGTCTCAGCCGACGATTTTTCAGCCGAATCAGCCAAGCCCTATCCTGGATCTGGCTCGCGCTGATCGGGGTGGTCATGCTTAATGTGGTCATGCGCTACCTGTTTGGCGAAGGGCGCATCGAGTTTGAGGAAATCCAGTGGCACCTGTTCGCCTGCGGCTTCATGGTGGGCATGGCGGTCTGCATGGACAGCGATCAACATATCCGGGTGGACGTCCTCCATGACCGGGTCAGCCATCAGACCCGGGCGTGGATCGAACTCTATGGATTGCTGCTGCTGTTCTTCCCTTTTGTGGTGGCCATGATCGTTTTTTCGCTGCCGTTCGTGCAGTACTCGTTTGCGAGCGCTGAGGTATCGGACGCGGCCGGCGGACTGCCCTACCGCTGGCTGATCAAAAGCGTGCTGCCCTTGAGCATGGTGCTGCTCACCTTTGCGGGCCTAAGCCGCCTGTCGCGGGTGACGGCCTATCTGTTCGGCTGGCCTCATCGTGTCGATTAACGATCTACTTTCCATCGCGATGTTCGTCTCGTTCATCGCGCTCATCCTGACCGGTTTTCCCGTGGCCTGGGTGCTGGGCGGGCTCGCCATTTTTTTCACGGCGGTCGCCATTGTTCTTGAGATCGACCTCGGCTTTGCCCTCAACGTCGACTGGGCCTACACGTCGCTGGCCGTCAATCGCAGCTGGGAGGTCATGAAAAACTGGGTCCTGGTGGCCCTACCCCTCTTTGTCTACATGGGGATGATGCTGGAAAAATCGGGCATCGCCGGAGATCTGATGACCAGCCTGTCGCGGGTTTTCGGCCGCGTCCGCGGCGGCCTGGCCGTCACCGTCACCCTCATCGGCGTGCTGCTGGCGGCGACCACCGGCATTATCGGCGCCTCGGTGGTGCTGCTGGCGATGCTCGGCCTGCCGGTCATGCTGAAACAGGGTTATCGACCGGAGCTGGCAAGTGGCACCGTGTGCGCGGTCGGCACGCTGGGGGTGCTCATTCCGCCAAGCATCATGCTGGTACTGATGGCCGATCGGCTCGCGATGCCGGTGGGTGACCTGTTCTTGGGCGCCATGTTCCCTGGCCTGCTGCTGGGCGCGCTGTACGTCACCTATCTGCTGGTGATCGCTCTACTCAACCCGGACGCCGCGCCAGCTCCGGAACATGCCGAGAAACTGGACTGGACGGCGCTGGTCAACGTGCTCAAAGCGGTGCTCGCCCCGACAGCGCTGATCCTGGCGGTGCTGGGCAGCATCTTTTTTGGCATTGCCACCCCGACGGAGGCGGCGGGTATCGGCGCTTTTGGGGCGACGGTCCTGGCGGTCCTGCGGCGCAAGCTCAGTCGGCCGGTCCTGGACGAGGTGCTGCGACAAACCACCACCACCACGGCGTTTGTCTTTGCGGTGTTTATCGGAGCGACGGCTTTCTCCCTGGTACTGCGAGGCCTCGGTGGCGATGAGCTGATCAAGTCAGCACTGCTGGAGCTGCCCTTTGGACCCAACGGAATCGTGATCACCATTCTCGCGTTCACTTTCCTGCTTGGCTTTTTTCTCGACTGGATCGAGATCTCGCTGATCATCCTGCCGCTGGTGGCTCCGGTGGTCCAAAGCCTCGGGTTTGATCTGGTTTGGTTTACCGTCATGTTTGCGGTGTGCCTGCAGACTTCGTTCCTGACGCCACCGGTGGGATTTGCGATCTTTTATCTCAAGGGCGTTGCGCCTGAAGGCATCACCGCTGGGACCATCTATCGCGGCGTGATCCCCTTCATCTTGCTACAGCTGGCGGCGATGGCGCTGATCTATCTCTACAAGCCGCTGGTTACCTGGCTGCCGGCACAGGCCTACTGAGCTTTCGGCCGCAGCAGCGCGGCGACCGCCAACACCGCGTTGAACCCCAGAAAGGCAGCCGTCGTGGTGGCAATCACGGCCCACATATCGCCGTGAGGGAGCGCCGCCGGCCCGCCAACAACCACTGCAGCGAGCCAAACGCCCAGCGCAAGCGCAAGCGCCAGCAGGTCATGGCCAAGCCGACGCCTGACCCCACCCTGGTCGCGGCCCGACCACCAGTACAGGCTGCCCCAGCCGAGCTGGACTGGGAGCAAAACCAGCTGTGCCATCCAAACGTGATGCATGTAGACCCGGTTGTTCCGACTGCTAAAGATCACTCATTTTACCCTTACGGCAGACGGTGGTGGGGCTCCCGCTGCGCCAGAGATAGAGGCCGCAGCCTTGTCGCCCCTGACTGGCCGGACCTTAGCGCCGCTACCGTCATGATCATCCCTGCTGGCGGACGCGCCGCTCCCAACGTGTCTCAGATCAATATAGATGGCCGCAGGGAAAAACTGTCGCAAACAAGGGGGCCTACCACAGCCCCATACAGTTGGCGTAGTACGTTACTGTCGCCGGCCAATCCGAGAATACGCCGGTCACGCCCGCCTGCCGTACCAGCACGTCGAGGACCCGATAGATATCGCCGTCGCCGGTGTGCGCAGGTTTGATGGTCAGGTAGTAAAAACTCTGCTCGCCAGCGAGCACGTCCTCAGCAATTCGCCCGGATCACTCCAGAGTCCAAGTTTTGAGCTCCAGGCCCGCTTCGCGCGCGGCCTCGGCGTAAAGTGACGGTACGATGGTGCCGTCAGCGTCAAGCGACAGGAGCGCAAACAGCGGCGGCGCGATGATGTTCAGGCCCTGAGCCTTCAGCGATGCAAAGTCCGCTACCCGCGGCAGAAACTGCGGGTCGGTGTAGGGTCTGGCGTCCAGCCAGACCGCCTGTCGCGCAAACGCCGGATCGACTTCGCGAAACAGGTTGATGTCCTCGAGACTGAACGACTGAAGCCAGACGTCTTCCGCGGGGATGCCCGCCTCGCGAAAGTCGTCGATCAGGCGCCGCGCGTAGTCAGCCTGCGAGTAGCTACCCGCAAAAGGCATTGCCACCTCCGGCGCCTTGAGCTCCGGCACAAACTTGACGTTTAGCTCACTCAGGAGCGCGATGCTCTGTCGGTGGGTGAGCAGCGTGCCGCCAGTAGCGTAGAGGTCCGTCCGAAACGCCGGCGTACCTTGAATATAATCCTCCACCGTTTGTGCGGCCGGGTTGGATCCCTCCATCTTCCCTTTGAGACTCAGGAACTGCTGGGTGGTGAGGTCGGCTGTGCAGCAGGTCGCGCTGGCGGGCTCCAGCACCTCACCGGTAGCGGGGTCCAGTCGAGCCGGACGAAATGGCTCTCGGCAAGTTGCGGCCAACGGCGTCAACAGGATGTTCGTGGTCTCGTGCAGATCGCATTGGGCGTGGCGACAGACCAGCTCTAAGTCTTTCGTGAACGTGACGTCGCACTCCACCAGCCCCGCCCCCTGCCGGGCCGCTGCCCGGTAGGACTCCTCGGTGTGCTCTGGAAACAGCAGCGGCGCACCGCGGTGTCCGATCGAGAGCTGGCTAGGCCTGCTGGGCTGATCCTTGCAGGCCTGCAGCCGACGCTTGAGCGCGCCGCGAGGAAGCTTGTCAATGAGGTATGCGGGCCTTACGCCGAGCTGAATCGCTGGAGCCCTCGCCGGGTTGCTGCCCACCGGCGAGGGCACCACGTCTCGCGACTGACAGGCCGCCATAGTCATGGCAAAAACCAGCCAAACCCAGCGCTCAAGGTTTGACCGCAAAAAGAAGGTTGGCCTGCCGGCTCGAAGCCGGTATCGGCGCCAGCCAAAGAGCCTGTCGGCACAACTTTCACGATAGCGATGGGACACTCTGAGACACTCTAAAAACGTATTTTCGCTATGAGCTTACCCGATCAAGACCGCGCAACACGGCGTTCGGTGCCCGCAGCAGCCGCGTTGCTCGGCTACGCCGGACTGATTCCCTTTCTGGGTCTCGCGGCAGCTTTGGCTGCCGACGTAAATGTGTCGCTTGCGTCGCCGCTTTTCACCACCTACTCGGCCGTTATTCTCTCTTTTCTCGGCGGAATTCGCTGGGGCGTCTATGCCGGCGCGGCGGAACCGAAAGACCGCGACCTTTGGATTTCGATTGCCGTGAGCCTGGCTGCGTGGGCAGCGCTCGCGCTTCCTGCCGGTACCGTCGTGACCGCGCTGCTGGGAGGTCATCTGGCGACTGCCTTCGTGGACCAGCTCACGCCCCCCGCCGGCCAGCAGCCGTGGCTTAAGTCGCTGCGCTGGCGACTCTCGGCCGGCGCGATCGCCGGCCACTTAGTGGTGCTTTTCGCCTAGGAACAGGTGGCCGCAGCCGGGCGTCATCAGGTCAGCGGCACCAGCGTTAGCTCGACGCGCCGGTTGGCCGCGCGACCGCGATCGGTACTGTTGCTGGCGATCGGGTAGGCTTCGCCATACCCGGCTGTAGCGACGCGCCGCGGCATCACGCCTTCACGCATCAGATAGGTACCCACCGCGTCAGCGCGCCGCTCCGAGAGGAGCTGGTTGTAGCTGTCGGTGCCGGTTGAGTCGGTGTGGCCCGTCACCTCCACCAGCGTCTGGTCGTACTCATCCAGGACCAACGCAACAGAATTCAAAACCTGGGCAAAATCGGGTCGCAAATCTGAACGGTTCACGTCGAAAGTGATATTGCTCGGCATGTTGAGCAGGATCTCGTTGCCGTTACGGGTCACCGACACGCCGGTGCCGTCCAGCTGCTGGCGCAGCTTCGCTTCCTGCACGTCCATGTAGTAGCCGATGGAACCACCGGCCAGCGCGCCAACGCCGGCGCCGATCAGCGCGCGCTTGCGCCGCTCCCGGCTGTTGTCGCCGCTCAGAAGGCCAACCACCGCGCCGGCGGCAGCTCCGATAGCCGCACCGCTGGTAGCCTTGGCGGTCTGCTCCTCGCGGGTATAGGGGTTCACCGTGGTGCAGGCAGCCATCGAAAAAGACAACGCGCCTGCGGCGAGCAGTTGGGCAACTTTCATGATTGTTCTCCAGCCTTGTTTCCCCAACAGGCTAGCAACGCAAACCTTAACCGCAGGTTAACAGCGGGTTAATGGCGAAGGGCGCCACTTTGCGTATCCGGCGAGCCAAAAAAAAGCCGGCGCTGAAATCCCAGCGCCGGCTTTTTCTCGGTTGGTGAAGAGCTTTAGGGCAACGGCTGACCAGGCGTCCAGGGCGCTCCCGCCTCACGCAGGCTGGCCTCAAATGCCGGGATCCGCTGCTCGGTCAGCTGGTTCATCTGATCGCGAATCTCAGCAAACTGATTTCTCGCCAGCTCGAGGCTGCGCTGGTGAGAAGGGGTTGGGCCATAGGTGGATCGGCCGGTCCCGAGCATGGCGTGGAACAGGCGGTCGCTGACCGTCGGTTCGGTCAGTGAGCCCAGGTACTCCCGCTGCAGGCTGCCGCCGAGAGCCAGCGCCAGATCTTCCAGCGATTGCTCGATGCCGTGCAGCTCACCATCCAGCGCTGCCGGGGCCGCCGTCGACCGCTCCAGCGCCAGGCGAAGCGTTTTGACGCGCTGCCGGGTCTGACCCAGAGCCTGTCCGGCCGCCGTCGCGCCGCGCTGCACGCTGCCCAGCTCCTGCCAGAAGGCAGCCACCTCGGATGACTCAGCGCCGTCGAGCGCACCGCGATTCAGGGAGACCACATCGAAGCTCACCGCGTCAGCCACCTTCTGGGTGTCCCCGTTCAGCGTTTGGCTCAGGTCGACGCTGTAGGTGCCCGGCGCCGCCATCGGGCCCGACACGTTGGAGAAGTAGTCGCCGCCGGTGCCGATGGCATGAGGTGCGGGGAAGCGCAGGTCCCAGGCGATCCGGTGGAAGCCTTTCTTCGCCGGTCCGGTCAGGCGGCGCACGACGTTGCCGTCCGCGTCACGCACGGTCAGGATCATTTCAGGCTCACGCTCGCGCCGCTCCGCCTCGATGGCGTCCCACCCAGGAAACGGCACGTCTTCGTCGCTGTCGAGCGCCTTTTCGCGCTCACGCCGCGTTGCCTTGGCGGTCTTCAGGTCCTCTGGCAGGTAGTAGGTCAGCACCGCGCCGTAAGGCGGGTTCGGCGCGTGGTAATGCGCATGTCCCTGCGAGGAGTTGCCACCGCCACCCAGCGGGGAACCCTGCATGTACCAGTCCGCGTCGCGAGGCGTAAACAGGAGTGGGCCCGACTCGAGCTGCGTTTCGGTCAGACCCCGGAGCGGGGTGTAGTCATCGAAGACAAAGAAGCCACGACCGAAGCTGGCGCCGACGAGATCATTCTCCCGCCGCTGAATCGCCAGATCTCGGAACGAGATGGTGGGCACGCCGCCGGTAAGCTCCACCCACTCATCACCGCCACCCAAAGAAAAGAACACGCCAAACTCGGTGCCGAGGAACAGCAGGTTCGGCTCAACGTGATCCTGAACCACTCGCCAGACCAGGTGCTTCTCGGGGAGGTTGCCCGCGATCGACTGCCAGCGGCGGCCCCGGTCGGTGCTCTTGAGCAGGTAAGGCTGATAGTCACCATACTTGTGGTTGTCGAGCGCCACATAAACCGTGTCGGCGTCGAACAGATCGGCCTTGATGTCGTTGACGAACGCGGTATCCGGCACGCCGGGCAGGCTGCCGACCTCGATCTCGCGCCAGCTCTCGCCGCCATTCTCCGACACCTGGATGAGACCGTCGTCGGTGCCCGCGTAAAGCAGACCCGCCTCCAGCGGCGATTCGGCCAGTGAGGTGATCGTGTTGTATTGAGACATCGCGTACATGTCCCAGGGGGCGTCGAAGCTCTGCTGACGTCCCATAATCGGCAGCGTTTCGCGCTGCTGATCGCGGGTCAGGTCACCGGAAATCGGGGTCCAGCTGTCCCCCCGGTTGTCCGAACGCCAGACCCGCTGCGAGGCGTGGTAAATCCGCGTGGGGGAATGGGGACTGACCAGGATCGGGGCGTCCCAGTTCAGCCGTTCCGGCGCATCCCCTGGCTCTGCCTGAGGCTTGATGTAAACCAACTCTCCGCTGCTGCGATCCACCCGCACCAGGTTTCCTTGCTGCCACTGGGCGTAGACGATGTCCGGATTACCCGGCTCGGTCGCGGGCTGATGACCATCGCCGAAAAGCACCACCTCCCAGTCGGAGTTGCGGATGCCGTTGACGTTGTCGGTGCGCGCGGGTCCACCCTGCGTGTTGTTGTCCTGGGTGCCGCCGTAGACGTTGTAATAAGGTTCCGCATCGTCCAGCGCCAGCTTATAGAACTGGGTAATGGGCAGGTTGGCCACAAAGCGCCAGGTTGCGGTGTGGTCGAAGCTTTCATAGAGACCACCGTCGCTGCCAAACAGCAGGTACTCCGGATTGTCCGGCCGGAAGGCCACCGCGTGGTCATCTCCGTGTTTGTTCTCGTTGCTCATCGGCACAAAGGTTTTGCCGGCGTCATACGAGATCTGGGTGGTGTTGTTCATCAGGTAGAGCCGACCCTCGTGGTGGGGGCTCGCGTAGAGTTCCTGATAGTAGTGCGGACCGGTGCCGCCCGACACGGTGTCGGAGCGCTTCTCCCAGGTGGCCCCTCGATCGGTTGAGCGAAACACACCGCCCTCGCGCAGGTCGAGCTCCACCGCGGCGTAGACGGTGTCCGGGTTGAGCGGTGATATCGCCAGACCAATTTTGCCTTTGTTGCCCTTTGGCAGGCCCTGGGTGAGTTCCTTCCAGGTGCGTCCGCCGTCGGTGGATTTGTGGATCCCCGATTTGGGTCCGCCACCCATGTAGGCCGCGACCGTGCGGTGGTGCTGCCAGGTGGCTGCATAGAGCACGTCCGGGTTTCGGGGATCCGCAATCAGCGACGCCACGCCGGTCCACTCGTCGTCTCCGAGCGTCTGCGTCCAGTTCTCGCCGCCGTCTTCCGTGCGGTAAACGCCGCGTTCACCGCCGGAACTCCACAGCGGCCCCTGCGCCGCCACCAGCACCACGTCCGGGTTGTCCGGATGCACAATGATCTGCGTGATGTGTTCCGAAGCAGCGAGACCCACGTTGCGCCAGTTCGCGCCGCCGTCTTCGCTGAGATAAACACCGTCACCAAAACTCACGTGACGACCACCCACGTCTTCACCGGTGCCCACCCAGATGCGGCTGGGGTTGCTGGGGTCGATCGTCAGAGCGCCAATCGAGTAGACCGACTGCTTGTCGAATACCGGCTGCCAGGTGGTGCCGGAATTCACCGTCTTCCAGACGCCGCCCGAACCCACCGAGATGTACCAGGTGTTCGGGTCGTTAGGGTGAAGATCAATATCCGCGATCCGCCCGGACATCAGCGCCGGGCCGATACCGCGCAGCTTCAGGCCGGCAAACGTGCCGGCAGACAGCGTTTCCGCTTCGCCCTCCTGCGCCAGGGCAGCGGGACCCGCAACCAGCAGGGCTGCCGCCAGCAGGCCGGAAAGAACGTTGCGCGCTCCGGGGTTTCTTAAGTTCATCAGTCTCATTATTGCTGTGCCTCTGCGGTGACCGGCACTCGGCCCGGTGTCCAGGGTGCGCTGCTGCCCAGCGCCTCGTCGATTTCGTCCAGCGATTCGCGGGCCGCTCGCAGCGCGGCGGTGACGCCGGTCAGCTGCTCGCGCGCAACCTCCAGCGACGCTCGCTGGTTGTCGGTGACCTGAGCCAGGGCGTCCCAGTGGGCAAACCCAAACATGCCGAGCCGGCCGTTGATAGACATAGGCGCCGGTTCCGCAATGCCCGCGATGACGCGGTCACCGTTCAACGTCAGACTCGTCTCGCGCAGTCCCGCTTCCACTTCTACCAAACGCTGGTAGAGCGCTTCGCTGTCTCCTGGGGCGTCACGCAGCGCAACCTTGAGGTGCGCGATCCGCTGATTCAGCTCAGACATTGAACCGCGAGCTGCCGCAACGCTTCGCGCTAGCTCGTTTGCGGCCGCCATCTCGCGCGCGTGATCCGCCGGCGACGAAGGCCGGAACTGACCTTCATCCAGGGTTTTCAAGACAAACTCCTGCGCCTCACCGAGCGGGGTAACTTCCCCTCGCACCCGCATGGCCATGCTCACCCGGTAGGTACCCGGACCCACGAGCGGCCCTTTGGGCGTGCTGTCCCAGGGCGCAATCGAGCTGGACGGTTTGAGGTTCACCGCGTCCGGCGCCGGCAGGCGCAGGTCCCAGGCAACGCGATGCATGCCTTTGCCGGCCGGACCGGTGATGCGCCGGACCAGCGTTCCGCTGGCGTCGAAAACGCTGAGTTCGATGGTGGGATCGTCTTCCGCGGCCTCAGCGCGAAGGTCGGCCAGCGGCGGGTACGGGTTGTCCTCACCGTCTTTCTGGCGCGTACGCTCGGCTTTCCGGCGCTGCTTCTTGAGCGAAGTGATGGCGTCGGTGAGGTGATACGTAAAGATCGCCCCAAATGGCGGGTTGGGTGCGGTGTAGTAGGATGCCCCCAAAAAGCCTTTGGGGCCGTAGCTGTAGTAGGCCTTCTCGGCGTACAGCCAGGTATCTTTGACCGGGAACAGGTAGCCGGCCTCGGCTTTCACGTCAGCCGCGCTCACCCGCAGCGGCGTGTAGTCATCCAAAATCCGAATGCCGCGGCCGAAGGTGCCGAGCACCAGGTCGCTTTCGCGGCGCTGAATCTCCATGTCGCGGACCGCAATCGTGGGCATGCCGCCCGTCAGCTCACCCCAGTTCTCTCCACCATCCTGGCTGTAGAACACACCAAACTCGGTGCCGGCAAACAGCAGATCGGGATTGACGTGGTCCTCGGCCACCGTGTGCACCGTGCCACGCTCCGGCAGGTTGCCGACAATCGACGTCCAGCTTTCTCCGCGATCGTCGCTGCGCAGCAGGTAAGGTTTGAAATCCCCTTGCTTGTGATTATCAAAGGCGGCGTAGACGCGGTTCACGTCGTGGCTGGAGGCGACGAGGTCGCCGACGTAGCTCATCTCCGGCACCCGGCCGAAGCGATCCTCGCGACGCCAGGTTGCGCCGCTGTCATCACTGACCTGGATCAGTCCATCGTCGGTTCCGACGTAAAGCAGTCCTTCCTGCAGCGAGCTTTCGTCCAGCGAAACGATGCTGCCGTACATAGAGGTTGAGTTGTTTTTGGCGACAGCGTTGACGCCCCAGACCCGGCCCATAACCTCGAGCCGATTGCGGTCGAGCTTGCGAGACAGGTCGTCACTGACCTTCCGCCACGCGTTGCCGCCATCTTCGCTGACAAACAGCTTCTCCGCAGCAAAGTAGAGCCGCTGCGGATTGTGCGGGCTGATGATAAAGGCCGAATTCCAGTTCCATTTGTAGTCATTTTCGTCAGCACCCGGGGCTGGGGTGATGATCACCCGCTCGTAGCTCTGGCGGTCGAAGCGGGCGAGCATGCCGTACTGCAGCTGGGAGTAAACCGTGTCGGGGTTAGTCGGGTCGACCTGAGTCTTGAATCCGTCTCCACCGAGGGTAAAGGTCCAGTCCTCGTTGGTAATGCCTCGATCGAACAGGGTGCGCGACGGCGCGCCAAGGCTGCTGTTGTCCTGCGTGCCGCCGTAGACGTTGTAAAACGGCTCGGCGTTGTCGGGGGTGGCTCGGTAGAACTGGGCAATGGGCAGGTTCTGCACAAAACGCCAGTTGGCGCCGCCGTCCCAGGTGTCATAGATGCCGCCGTCGTTGCCGGTGATCATGTGCTGGCTGTTGGCCGGATCGATAAACAGCGCGTGCTCGTCAACGTGTTTGTAGGCACCACCCACAGGCTTAAACGACTTACCGGCGTCGTTGCTGACCTGCATGAAGGTATCCATCGAATAGATGCGGTCCGGATTATTCGGATCGACAATCAGCTCGTTGTAGTACTGCGGGCTGCTGGACATGTAGCCGGAGCGCTTTTCCCAGCGCGCGCCGAAGTCCGTGGACCGGTAGACCCCTTCATGTTCGTCGTCGGTCTCCACGATCGCGTAAACGGTGTCCGGAGCTGACGGCGCAAACGCGAGCCCGATCCGGCCTTTATCATGGGGCGGCAGGCCGGCGGTGATTTCACTGAAGGTGGCGCCGCCGTCGGTCGAGCGGTAAACACCGCTGCCCGGGCCGCCGTTGATCAGAGTCCAGACATGACGGCGTCGCTGATAGGTGGATGCCAGCACCAGATTGGGGTGGTCGGGGTGAATCAGCACGTTATTGGCGCCGGTGTCCTCGTCCACTTCCAGCACGCGCTCCCAGTTCGCGCCGCCGTCCTGAGTCCGATAAACGCCGCGGTCACCACCCGAATTCCACAGCGGCCCCTGGGCCGCAACAAACACAACGTCGGAGTTGTCGGGGTGGATCGCAATATCACCGACGTGCTCGGAGTCTTTCAGGCCAACGTTCGACCAGCTTGCTCCGCCGTCCAGCGATTTATAGACACCGTCTCCGTAAGCAACGGACCGCTGGGCGTTGTTTTCGCCGGTACCGACCCAAACCACGTTGGGGTTGGCCGGGTCCAGCTCCACCACGCCGATGGAGTACGAGCCTTCGTTATCGAAGATGGGCTTCCAGGTAATGCCGCCGTTGTCGGTTTTCCACAAGCCTCCCGAGGCGGTGGACGCATAAAACTGATGCCAGGCGTCGGGATGCATGGCGAAATCGCTGATGCGTCCGGATGTTACGGCGGGGCCAATGTCTCGGATCTTCAGACCTGCGGCGAGGTCGGTGAGTGGGTTTTTATCGGCGGCGGTTGCTGCGCTGAGCTGAAATGCGCCCAGCAGGACGGCCAAGCAGCACTTGGCGGCGGTCTGAATCAATGCGTTGTTCCTCGAGTGATAAGCGGGCGGCCCCCCTCGGGCCCGTTCGTGCGGGCGGCAGCAGAGTGCGCCCGGGACGCAGATCATAAGAGTGTGCAGCCCGAGTTGCAAAAATGCGCGCAGCGCCCGCTTCTATGCGGATTGCGCAGCCGGTTGCTAAAGTAGCCGCCGGCAAGGCGGGGCAGTCAGGAGCGATCGATGCAGGAAGTCATCCAGAGCGGCAACATTGTCTGGGTCATGCTGGCGGTGGTGGTGCTGGAGGCCATCACGCTGATCGCCTACTGGCAGCGGACTGGACGCGGGGTAAGGCCCCTGTCGCTGCTGCTGAATCTGGGCGCAGGCACCAGCCTGATGCTGGCCCTGGGGGCTACCTTAAAAGGGTTTGACTGGCGGATTACCGCGGTGCTGCTGGTCGTGTCAGGGGTGTTTCACCTGTCCGACGTGCGGCAGCGCTGGGCCTGAAGCGCGCGCCGGCGGCGTGGGTCTTGCCGCGCGCTTGCGGTAGCGGGCCAGCATGATGCGGACCTGGTGATACAGCAGATACGTGACGCCGAGAACGCAGGGTGTGGCCCAAAGCACCGGACTGAACGCAAACTGCGGCATCAGGTTGACTGCACCAAAGGCCAGAAACGCCGTATAGACCGAGATCCCCGCGCCAACCAGGCCACGAGAATGCTGAATCAGCCACTCGTTGGCGGGCGGGTTGCGGCGCAAAATAAAACGCGTATTCAGGAAGCCGGCCGCCAGCCCAACGATGGACATCCCAACCAGCAGAGGCTGCTCGACGCGCCAGCCTTGAATGGCGCAATTCAGCGCCGTGAAAAACGTCGCTGCCTGCAGAAACAGGTTCACCGCCGTCCGATTTGCCCCGTGATTCTGCCGGTTTTGGATACATAGCCGACCGTAGTTGGCGAGGTTGATCGTCATGGTGGCCAGATACAGCATCATCCAGCCAAAAACCGCGCTGACCAGCACCGGATCATCCCAGAACGGGTGGGTTTCGAGCGGCGCAATCAGCGTGCAGATGCTGATACCGACGGCAAATCCTCCGGTCAGTAGCAGCGATCGAGCAAAAACCACGCCCCACTTCTTGTGGACGGCTCCGCCCTTTCGACCCACGATCGGCACCCAAAGGCTGATCAGGCCAACGGTCCCGGTGACGATATGCGCTGCCACCAGCGCTTTAAAGAGCCAAACGACCATAGAAACTTCGACAATGCTGGCTTAACTGTCCAGCTAACATTACATTATCACCTGTCATTGTTCCTAAGCACGGCACGTGCGTCAACATGGTCTGACACTTGGAGGTCCCCTCGATTGAGTAATTCTGCGGCAATTGTCATTGGCAGCGGCTTTGGCGGGCTCGCGGCGGCCATGCGGCTGGCAGCCCGGGGCTACCAGGTCACGGTCTGCGAACAGCTGGACAAGGCCGGCGGCCGGGCTTACGTCTACGAGCAGGATGGGTATACCTTCGACGCCGGCCCCACAATCGTGACGGCCCCGTTTCTCCTGGAAGAGCTCTGGGCCCTGTTCGACCGCAAGCTCGCGGACGACGTGGACCTGATCCCGGTAGCCCCCTACTATCGAATCCGCTTTGCTGACGGCACCCATTTCGACTACAGCGGCGACATCGAGGCCATGAAAGCGGAGATCGCCCGCTTCAATCCGAATGACGCGGCGCACTACGACCGCTTTCTCAAGGCCAGCCAGAAACTCTACGAAGTGGGATTTGACCAGCTGCTGTACGAGTCTTTCGACACGCCCTGGAAGATGATCAAGTGCCTGCCCGACCTCATCCGCACGCGCTTTTACAGCACCGTTTATCGCATGGTGAAGACGTTTTTCTCGGATCCGAAGCTGCGCATGGTGTTCAGCTTTCATCCGCTGCTCATCGGCGGTAATCCGATGACCACCACCGCCATCTACCTGCTGATTGCGCATCTGGAGCGCAGCCATGGCGTGCACTACGCCATGGGCGGTACCGGTTCCATCGTTAAGGGGATGGTTAAACTCATCGAGGAAAACGGCGGTAACTTTCGCTACAACAGCAAGGTCGAAGAGGTGATGATCCGCGACGGCCGCGCTGCCGGTGTGCGGCTGGCCGGCGGCGAAACGCTCGATGCGTCGCTGGTCGTGTCCAACGCAGACGCTGCGGCCACCTACAAGTACCTGATCCCCGAACAGCACCGCCGGCGCTGGACCGATCGGAAGCTGGCGAAAACCAAATACTCGATGAGTCTGTTCGTCTGGTATTTCGGCACCAAACGCCAGTACGTCGACGTGCCGCACCATATGATTGTGCTCGGGCCACGCTACGACGGCCTGCTCCACGATATCTTCAATCGCAAGGTGCTGGCCGACGACTTCAGCCTCTACCTGCATCGCCCAACCGCCAGCGATCCGCACATGGCCCCGGAGGGCTGCGACGCGTTCTACGTGCTGTCGCCCGTCCCCAATCTTCAGGCCGGCATCGACTGGCGGGAGCAGGCTGAACCCTATCGAAAAGCCATCGAGGAACACCTGGAAGCCACGGTGCTGCCGGGCCTGAAGGACGAGCTCGCCACCTCACTGATGCTCACGCCGCAGGAGTTTCAGGATCGGCTAGGCTCGGTGGAGGGCGCTGGCTTCAGCATCGAACCGGTGCTAACCCAAACGGCCTGGTTCCGGCCGCACAACATCAGCGAGGATATTCCGGGGCTATATCTGGTCGGCGCGGGGACCCACCCTGGTGCCGGCATGCCCGGGGTAATCTCGTCAGCTAAAGTGTTGGATAACCTGCTGGCTGAGGCTTCTTAGCCGAGACCTAAGCTGATGGCCGCCTCCGCCGCGGCCAGTCGGCCCGACTGGGCGGCCATCGGAATGCCGGCGCCAGGGTGGACGCTGCCGCCGGCCAGGAACAAGCCCGCAACCGGTGTCGCTGAGCCCGGCCGCGTGAACGAGCCCCAGGGGCCGTGCGTGGGCCGACCGTAGAGCCCGCCGCGGCTGCCCGGAAATCGAAGGCCAAACTCCGCGGGACTAGTGACCACCTGGGCGTCGTCTTCCACCACCAGCGTCAAACCGTGTTGGGCCAGATGGTCGCGGAGCGATGTCACGTGTCGGGCCACGACGTCTTCCGGCAGCGCTTTGGGCGGCGCGTTGATCAGGCAGAAAAGCCGCTCGCTGCCCGACTCGGGCGCCTGATGATCCGCCCGGTCCTGGGCGCAGATGTAGACCGTGGGACGCGCGCAGATTTCGCCACGTTGGAACACCGCTTCAAACTCATCCACATAATCGTCGCCAAAGAACACCGTGTGGTAGCCCAACGGGAATCCCTCCGGTCGGCCGACGGCGCTCAGCGTAATCGCCGACAGCGTGTAGCCTTGTTCGGTTCGCGGTTTAGCTCCCGACACCACGCCCCGGCCCAGCAAGCCCTCCACCAGTGCCTGGCTATCGCCATTAAACACCACCGCGTCAGCGGCAAGCTGCGCACCATCTTTGAGCGTGACCCCCGAGATACGGCCACCATTGGAATCGATCGCGGCAACCTCTGCCTCGCAGCGTACTTCGCCACCCGCGCTAGCCACCGCCGCCGCCATCGCGTCAGCCACGCGCTGCATCCCGCCGCCCACCAGCCAAACTCCCCGCCGCTCCGCCTCAGCGATCAGCATCAGCGTTGAGGGGGCAAGAAACGGACTGGAGCCGCAGTAAGTTGAGTACCGGCCAAATAGCTGGACCAGCCGCGGATCCGAGAAGATCTTGCTCAGCTCTTTCCACAGCGAAACGAACGGATTGGCGGCCATCAGCCCCGGCAGCCCTCGCAGGCCAACGCGAAGCCCGAGCTGCATCGCGTTGGGCCGGGACGCCCGCATGAAGCTCTGATCCAGCGTATCGAAGGTCTTGGCCGACTTGGCGACAAACTGGTCGTAGGCCCGCGCCTCGCCGGCGCCGGCAAACTCGGTGATCGCGTCGCGGCTGCGTCCGCTGTCGGTGAACAGATCCAGCCGGCTGCCGTCCAGCCAGCTGTGCCGAGCCAGGAGGTTCGAGCTGTTGAGCTCTACGTGCTCAGAAAACTTGAGGCCTGCGCGGGCGAACAGGTCGTCGAAAACCCAGCGCATGGTCATGACGGTGGGCCCCGAATCGATGGGCTGGCCGGCGACGGTCACCTCGCGCATCTTGCCGCCAGGGCGGGCCTGGCGTTCCAGCAGCGTGACTCTGGCGCCTGAGCTCGTGAGGTCCAGGGCTGCCGCCAGGCCACCCATGCCAGCGCCGATCACCACCACGTGCGGGGCGGTCATGCCCGAAGCCTCACGCGGCAGGCGATCTCTTTGGACGGGCGCGTTGTCAGGCGCGCCACGGGGCGAACCTCCGCAGGGTTTTCCGGCTCGAAGTCATAGCGACGAACGAGGCTTGCCAGAATCAGGCCGCTTTCGATCGTCGCGAACGCCGCGCCGATACAGACCCGTGGCCCGAGACCAAACGCCAGGAAGGTATTGTCTTTTTCCGCCTGCTCGCCGCCGCCGAGAAATCGATCGGGAACAAAGCGGTCCGGGTGGTCCCAGAGCAACGCATTTCGATGAGTGGTCCACGGCGAAATCATCACCATGGCGCCACGCTTGATGCGTCGACCAGCGATGGTCGTACTTTCGGTGGCGACCCGAGGAATAAAAGTGATCGGCGGGTACAGCCGCAGCGCCTCGCGAAACACGCTGCGCACGAGCGCCAGCTTCTTCACGTGCTCGAAGCGTACCGGGCCCTCGCCAACCACCTCGTCCACCTCCTCACGCAGCCGGGCCACCGTATCAGGCTGCTGCGACAGCATAAAAAAGGTCCAGGTGAGCACGCTGGCGGTTGTTTCATGGCCGGCAAGAAAAAACACCCCGATCTGATCGATCAGCTCCTCACGGGTAAACCCTTGACCACTTTCCTCGTCGCGGGCAGCCATCACGGCGCCGACGATGTCGTCCACCGGCTTAGCGTCCGGCGCCAGGCGAGGCGCCAGCATCTCGCCGATATGGCCGCGGATGCGTTCACAGGCGTCCAGCACCTGCTTGGGCTGGTCGACATGATCAAAGGCTTTGCCAAAGATCAGCCGACGAATTTCGACGCTCGCTACGGCGCGCTCAAACGCGGTAAACGCGTTGAAGACGTCTTTGGCGCGCTCGGACTCCAGCGACTGAGAAAAAATGGTGCGGCAAATGACGTCGGCCGTGAGCTGACTCATCGCAACGTCCAGCGACAGCGGTTCGCCGGTGGCGGCGTGCCGATCGAGCGTTTCCTGGTATTCCGCCACCGCGTCCGCCATCGCCGGAAAGGCCAGGTTGATCCGCATATGAGAAAACGCGGGGTCGATCATGCGCCGCTGGCGACGCCAGGTTTCGCCGCTGCTGACAAAGATCGAGTCACCCACCAGCGGTTCGAGGGCACCGACAAACAGATCGTTCTTGGGAAAGATCTCCAGCGGATCGGTCATCACGTCGCGAATACACTGCGGATCGTTGATCAGCACGATCGATCGTCGGGAGTATCCCAGCGGCGTGATCCGTTCACGATACGCTGCCTTGGGCACCAGGCTGAGCAGGTTGCCGTCCCCTTCGCCCATCACCCGGAGCAGCGACCGAAGGGGGCTCATAGGTATCGGCGCCGGCGGGCGGTACAACGAATCAGTCACTCAACCGCCTCCGTCGGCCCGGTCCATTCGATATCCCAGGTTGCTGCCTCGCCAAAGCTCATGTTCCCAAAAATGGTCCGCGACAGAATGGACCAGGCGGTGAACGGCAGCAAGAGAAAGGGCAGCGGGTCGCGAAGCTGGAAGCTCACATCTTTAGCGCGCAGCAGCTGGCCAAGCTTTTGTCGAAAGTGATCCCGGCGAAACAGGGACGCCTGAGTCTCCGTCAGGCACGGGTAGAACTGCTGAAACAGCCGCTGGCGCCGAAAGCGCAGCCCGCTGCAGCCAGCCGGCTCGAGCAGCGCCGCTGCAAGGTCCTTGGACTCAAAAAAATGAACGCCGCTCGTGGCGCGCGGATTACACTCCAGCCCGAACACGCCGCCGTCGGCATCCACCATCAGGTCCAGGCCGATAAACCCGCTTAAGGCCCCACCCTCGACAAACCGCTCAACCCAGTCAACCACCTGCGGCGGCGGGTCGATGCGCTCAAAGCAAACCGCCACCGTGCCCGACACGACCGTGCCCCGATAGACAACCGTCGCCAGCGCTCGGCCCTCGTGAGCAACCGTAAAGCTGCAGAGCTCTTCGCCCGCCACGCGCTGCTGTACCAGCCACTCCTCCGGGGCCTCGCGCTTTGGTAACGGCGCCCCCGCTGACACCTCCTCGAGCCCAACGCCGGCACAGGAAAACTCTCGTTTAACGATGACCGGCTGGTCGCGATTGAGCTCAGCGGCCTGGGGGTCACTGAGACGGGCCGTGGCGGGAACCCCGAGATCAAGTCGCTCGCAGAGCTCAACAAAAGATCGCTTCCCGTGCACCTGAAGCAGGCGCTCCAGCGGCATCGATCCAATTCGAACCTTCGGATCCAGCCGCCCGTGAAGGGCGGCCACGTGGAGGATTTCCTCCGATACCGGCAGCACCAGGTCCACGTTTTCCCGCTGAACAATGCGACAGAGCGCCTCGAGATAGGCTTCGGGTTCGCTGACAGGCGCAGGGACCTGAAAGCTTCTCGAAACCGCCCGCGAGCTGCCGCATAGGTGGCGCCGGCCCGGCTCCGCCACCAGCACGCGCCAGCCAGCCTCGGCCAGGCATCGAGCAAGGTCCAAGCCCTTTGGCAGGCGCCCCAGGGTGAGCAAAACGGTGCGAGATGGCGTCACGATGGCGGGCTTCGCCCATCTCCTGGCGCGCCGGCGGAGGCGCAGCCGCGGTGTCGAATCAACGGGATCCTGCCGACAGCTGGAGCGTGCATCGGGTTATCCTATCGGACTTGCAGCCATTTGAGCAGAGCCGCGTGTTTGCCCAGTTTGACAATACCTACCGCCAGCTGCCCGAAGGCTTCTTCGCCCTGCGATCACCGCGCGCGCCGGCAGCGCCGCAGCTGATGATCTTTAACCAGGACCTGGCGACCGAGCTAGGGCTGGACCTGTCTCAGCTGGACTCAGACCAGCTCGCAGAGATGCTTTCCGGTAAGCGTCTGCCGGACGACGCTGAGCCCCTGGCGATGGCTTACGCCGGTCATCAGTTTGGCCACTTCGTGCCGCAGCTGGGAGACGGTCGTGCGCTGCTGCTGGGTGAGGTTGTGTCGCCGGCCGGTGAGCGGCGGGATATTCAGCTCAAAGGCGCTGGGCCAACTCCTTTTTCCCGCGGCGGCGACGGGCTCGCCGCCATGGGGCCGGTGCTGCGGGAGTATCTGCTGAGCGAAGCGATGGCCCGGCTCGGCGTTCCGACCACGCGGGCGCTGGCCGCCGTGGCAACCGGGGAGCCGGTTTATCGAGAGCGCGGGGCGGAGCCCGGCGCGGTTCTCACGCGGGTGGCATCGAGCCACGTGCGGGTGGGGACGTTTCAGTATTTTGCCGCCCGCGGGGATAGTGCGGCGCTCAGCACGCTGCTCGACTACGTCGTTCGCCGCCATGACCCGGAGCTTGCTGGGGCAGATGAGTCAGACAAGGCGCAAGGCCTCATCAAGGCCGTGATCCAGCGGCAGGCAGCGCTGGTCGCCCAGTGGATGCGGCTGGGCTTTGTGCACGGCGTCATGAACACCGACAACTGCGCGATCAGCGGTGAGACCATTGACTACGGGCCGTGCGCCTTCATCGACCGCTTTGACCCTCGCACCGTGTTCAGCTCGATCGACCACCAGGGTCGATACGCGTACGCCAACCAGCCGGGCATCGCGCAGTGGAATATCGCCCGGCTGGCCGAAACGCTGCTGCCGCTGCTGGACACGGACGAAGAAAAGGCGCTGTCGACGGCCAACGAACTGATCACGGGCTACACCGAAGTTTGGCACGCCGCCTATCGCCGGGCGATGGGCCAAAAGCTCGGGATCAGCGAAGCAACGCCTGATGACGACAAGCTGATTGAGGATTTCCTGAGCCTGCTGTCCGACGGAAAACTCGACTTCACCGCCACGTTCCGGCAGCTCGCCGAGCTGACCGTCGAGACGGAGGAGGACGCGTTGCCGGAGACGATTGCGACGCGGGATGCGGGGCGTTGGAAACTGTGGCTGTCACGCTGGCGGCAGCGCTTGGCCGAACCCGCGGGCGCTGAATTCAATCGGATCACCGAGCGCATGAATCAGGTCAACCCGGCCATTATCCCGCGCAATCATGAGGTTGAGCTGGCGCTGACAGCGGCAGCCAGCGAAGGAAACCTCAAGCCGTTTCTGAAGCTGCACAAAGCGCTGCAAAACCCTTTTGAGAGCACGCCAGACAACCTCTGGCTGCAGAAGCTGCCTGTTGCGGGCCTGCCGCCCTATCGAACGTTCTGCGGCACCTGACGGGCACTGCGCCAGCGTCCGAGTGCGTCCCAGGCAAACAGCGCAACGCCACACCAGATCAGCGCAAAACAAATCGCCGTCGCCGGCGTGATGGGCTCGCCGAAATAGACGCCCAGCAGAAACTGAATCGTCGGCGCCATGAACTGCAGGAACGCAATAGCGGAAAGCGTCAGCCGCCGGGCCGCGACCGCAAAAAACAGCAGCGGCAGGACGGTCAGCGGCCCACCGAGCATCAGGCCGATGTTCTGGTTGGTGGCGGTGTTGAGAAACACCAGCTGTTCGCTGCTGACGAGCCAATAAAGGTAACCGACGGCCAGCGGCGCCAGCAGCAGCGTCTCGATCAACAACCCCGGCATGGCGCCGACAGCAACCTGTTTTCGGACGACACCGTAGACGGTGAAAGACACGGCCAGCCCGAGGGCGAGCCACGGAACCTGACCGCCGCTAACTGTCAGCACCGTGACACCGGCCGCCGCCAGCAGTACGGCCAGCCACTGCGGACGACCCAGCCGCTCGCCGAAAAACATCACGCCAACCAGGACATACATCAGCGGATTGATGTAGTAGCCGAGGGATGCCTGGAACACCTGTTCGCGCTGCACGGCCAGAATGTAGGTGATCCAGTTCAGCGCAATCACCGTGGCCGATAGGCAAAGCCATGCGAGCGTCGACGGCTTGCGCAGGATCCCAACAAGCTCACCAAGCTGCCGTCGAACGATCACTATCGCCAGCCCGAAAGGCACAGCCCAGACCACGCGATGGGCCAGCATCTCCAGTGCGGGCACAGTGACCACCCACTTGAAATAGAGCGGCATAAAACCCCAGAGCAGATAGGCTGCCACCGCCGCCGTCAGGCCGTCATTGGCCTGAGGCTGCTGAGCTGCGCGAGGTGTTGCGTTCAAAGCGAGAAGGTCCCGAGGAGGAGAGCGGGCACATTACCAGCTTTCGTGTGAATGCCCGGACAACAATTCGATAGCGCACGGCTGCCGGTGGACAGATCACGCTGAGCGCCAAACTGTGCTCGCGGTCACACGACGAGACAAAGGTCCTCGCTACCCTCGGAGATCAACGCTTGAGGTAAGCCATGCGCCTGACCCGGAATCGATCCAAGACCGCCGACACCCCCCGCCGCGCTCTAACTCCCTGGCCCGTCATACTGCTGCTGGCTCTACCCGGAGCCACGTGTCTCGCCGGCTCCACTTACGAACCGGGACAGCCAGCCACGATGGATCTGGCCGAAGTGGCCCAGGGGCTGGGCGACAACGGCCAGATTTTTCCTACAGACCTCGTGGCGTTCCCTGACGGCTCCGGCCGCCTGCTGATCAGCACACTGGGAGGCAGCATACGGTTAATCGACGGCGCGCTAACGGCCACGCCCTATATCGATACGGTCAGCGACGACACCATCAACGCGGAAAACGGCAACGCTTCGTTTGGCCTTACCACCGTGGCCTTTCACCCCGATTTTGCCAACGTGGGAACGTCGGGGTTCGGTCGCCTGTACACCGTTGAACCCGAGGTCACCCGGGCCAATCCACCGCCGGATTTTCCTGGTATTCGCAATGATTTTGTCGGCGGCAACAATCCGGCCCACGATCGGGTGCTCTATGAGTATCGGGCCGACTCGCTCGGCGCTAACGCGTTTGCCGGACTAAAGCGGGAGGTGCTGCGAATCCATGAGCATCGACGCGGGCACGACGTGAACGACCTGGCGTTTGACGCCGGCGGCTACCTGTACATCGCCGTCGGCGACACGGTGATCAGCGGCAGCGCCCAGGAGCTGGACAACGTGTTCGGCACCATTATGAGAATCGATCCGCTCGCGCCGGAGCAAACGCCAGGCAGCACCGATCCGGTGAGCGACAACGGCGCGTATCGCGTACCCGCCGACAATCCGTTTTTGAGCACCGCCGACGCGGTACCAGAGATTTTTGCGTACGGACTGCGCAACCCGTTTCGCATTTTTGTCGACCCGCTCACCGACGAACTGTGGGTCAGCAGCAACGGGGCAAGCTCACGCGAGTCGGTCTATCAGGTCAGCCTTGGCGACAACCTCGGCTGGCCGTTCTTTGAAGGAACGCGACAGAACAATCCGCCGCCAGCGGGGTTTAGCTACGTGCCTCCAGTCTTTGAATACACCCACAGTCTCGGGCAGTCCGTGACCGGTGTTGTTGTCTATAGCGGCAGCAACCTGTCGGGGCTCACGGGCCGGGTGGTCTTCAGCGACTTTCTCGGGAGCGGCTCGGGGGGCGCCCGCGTGTTTTACGGTGACCCCGAAACGGGTGTCTATTCCGACCTTGAGGCCAGCGGCCCGGTTGAGCTGCCCTCAACGCTTGTCTCCATCGGCCTGGACCAGGCGGGGGAGATGTACTTCCTCGGCGGGGACGGTCGCGTCCTGGGCACCAACCCGGACGGCCTCCTGTTTCGAAATGGCTTCGAAAGCAATTAACAGACTGCTGAAAAAGCCATCCATGGCCCATGTTTATGGAGATGGCAACGACGCCAAGTGAAAAATGCGATTTTCACTTGGCTCACATTTTCAATGGCTTTTAGCCATCGAAAATGTCGGCACATCCATGTGCCGAGCGCAGCACTCCGCGCGGCCCTCTAACGTTCGAGGCTGGTGCGACCGGGCTGGGTGCTGAAGGCTCCGGGCGACGGCCAGTGCGGCTGCCAGCTATCGCGTTTGGCGAGCAGCGCGTCGGACAGGAGAAAGCGAGGGTCGGTGATACGCGTCGGCATCAGAACCCCATCCAAGTGATCCAGTTCGTGCTGGAACACGCGCGCCGCAAAACCCTCCAGGCGGGCCGCGGCCGGCTCACCATGCGCGTTCAGCCCGCTGACCTCAATCTCCGCCGGTCGCGAGACCCAGCCTCGCAAGCCGGGCACTGAAAGGCATCCTTCCCAGGCCCAGCATGAACCGCTGCTGGTATCGATCACCGGATTGACCCAGAACTGAAGCGGAAACGCCTCCGCATCCGGATAGCGATCGTTGACGCCGCTGATTCCTAAACAAAACACCCGCGCTGCCCAGCCGACCTGCGGCGCCGCGATACCGATACCGCCGTAGGCATCCATACAGCGGGCCAGCGTGTCGAGACGATCAGACCAATCGTCTGCCGCAATGTCCTCCGCTGATACCGCCGGCTGCGGCTCCATCAGCGAGGCCTCACCCCAAAACACCAGGCCAGGCAGGTCCGGCGTCGAAGCTACCACTGAGCCATGTAACCCTGGCTGGGATTGTTTTGGCCGGCCAGCAGATCCAGATAGGTTTGGCCGATCGACTCGAGACCTTGCCTGACGGTCACCTCAAGCGCGCGACCGGCCAGCGGTAGAAAATCTTGCCAGGCGGTGGCTAGACGCCGCTGAAACTCCGCAGCGCCCCACTCAGCAACGCGACGTTCAACGTGATTGGGCGCAAACAGAAACTGCGGCTTAGGCCCGAAGGCGGGCGGCGTGTCGCTCCGCGACTGCCAGTGAGAGCCGCCGATGGCACAGCTGTACTTCAACCGGCTGTCCCACCGCTCATGAATCTGATCGCGCAGCGCGCCGTTCCCGGCAATGTCGACGTAAACCACCGGCATCTCCGAGTCCAGCGTCTCCAGCTCATCGTAGCTGACCACCTGGTCATAGCAGCCGAGTCCCTCGGTGAAGGCGACGTTGCCCGCTGACGTCAGGCCGATGCACGCCACCTCCGAGCGCGCCTGGAGTAGATGCGCAATGGCCATCGCGGTCTTGCTCGAGGCACTCGACAGTAGCACCTTTGCCGCCCCATAAAACTGCTGCTCGGCCAGAAAATCGTCCGCCACAAAAGCGGTGGCGAAAAGGGGTTTGAACAGCGCCTGCTGCGCCTCAAATTCGGGTCGGTAAAGCGGGTCGGCTGCTGTACGCATGTACTGGTTGTAAACCGCAGGGAGCTCGCGCCGATGTTCCGCGCCGTCTTCGATCATGGCGGGCGTTTGACGAAGCGGCGTCATCAGCAGGTGCGAGGACAGCGGGAAGAAGCCGAATAGGCGCTCCCCGGCAGCGATACCCTCAACCCGACTCTCCATCACGGTGCCAAACCCCCAGACCGGCAGCACGCCCCAGTCGTCGGCCGCGGGGAAAAACCGCCAGTAGCCGAGCGTCTTGCCGTGATCCGCGTAACTGATGTTGTTGGCCGTCAGCGCAAAGCGCTCAATGGTGCAGACCAGCTGACCGGCTTCGGGGACGGGCGCGGACGCACGATGCCATTGGGTCTTATCCAGCTGGCCTTGCTGGATCAACAGGGTGTTTTGGTTGCTCATAAAAGGGGCTTCGGGTGTTTTCGATATCTTAGCGTGCGCCGCCTGGCAGGGTAAGATAGCCGTAATCCACCAGGTTTTTTTGACATGTCATTGCCCCGCGAACTGAGCCCCGTCGAAGTACGCATCCTGGGTTGCCTGATCGAAAAACAGGCCACCACACCGGATCAATATCCGCTCACCCTGAACAGCCTGACCACCGCCTGCAATCAGAAGTCCAGCCGCCACCCCGTGACGTCTTACGAGATCGGTGAGATCGGTCATGCGCTCAGGCAGCTCGGTGATCTGCGGCTGGTCAGCGAGTCGCGAGCCTCCCGGGCCGCGAAATATGAACACCACTTTGCCGAGGTTGTTCAGGTCCTAAAAAAGGAGCTGGCGGTGCTGTGCATCCTGATGCTGCGGGGCGCGCAGACGCCCGGCGAGGTGCGGACCCGTTGTCAGCGGATCCACGAATTTGACGATCTCGATGACGTCGTTTATGTCCTGGATCGACTGATTGAGCGGGAGCCGGCGATGGTTCAGCGCGTGCCCAGGGGAGCCGGGCAAAAGGACGATCGCTACGTCCATCTGCTCAGCGGGGAGCCGTCTGCCGAGCTGCTGGCAGCGCCCGCTGCAAGCGCTACCTCGGCCGGCGCCCGAAGCTCGCTGGCTCAGCAGGTTGCGGACCTGACCGAGCGTGTCGAAGCGCTGGAGGAGCAGCTGGCCCGGCTAGGGCCGCGTCCGATGGACTAAGCACAGGGCGTTCAGGCGTGCCCGGACCCCGCACGGGGTCTGAATCTTCGGGCTTTCGGGAAGTCTGGCAGGCTAGCTGTCGTCGCAGGTCCAGCGCTCGAAGCGGCGGACGGCAATCTGGCTGCCCAGGTCGCGCTCGGTCTGGCTGATGTACTGGGCTACGGTCAGGGTATCCGATCGCACAAACCGCTGGCTGAGCAGCAGCGCATCCTGGCGCACCGGCCTTGCGTCGGGCCAGGCACGCTGCAGCGGCTCCATTTCAACCTGAGAAATACCAATCGGGTCCATGGCCGCAATATGGATTGCGAGATCGCGGGCCAGGGCGGCAAACTCTTCCGTGCGAGCGGTGAAATCATCGCTGGTTTCGAGCTCCACCAGCACCCCGATGCGGCCGTTGTGGACGTAGCTTTCGATGTAACGATACATGGCCCGATTGTGGCGTTTTTCGCCGCCGAAGCGCAATACCTTTGACGGGCGAAACGTATTCGTGAGCCGGGTCGGCGGTTAAGATTGGGCAGCGTCCAACAGGAGTCCACCATGGTTCAGTCAACCTCACATATCCACCGCGCCAAAGCTTTCTGGCTCGCCCAGCTGACCGTTCTGGCGGTTCTGGTGATCACCCAAGCGGCGATCGCCGCGCCCGTTGCCGAAGACGAGCGTATCGATCTCGATCTGCGGCGCACCACGCTGGTCGTCCGAGACATTGAGCAGTCCCTCAAGTTTTATCGCGACGCGCTCGGAATGGAGGTGATCTACGATCGGGATATCATCACGCCCAGCAGCGCCAAATCTGATGAAGAGGCTGAGCGAGCCCGGCAGCTCGTGTTTCTGCGCGCCAACGATGACTTCATCGGCGTGCTCGGACTGCTGCAATATCGCAAGCCGCTCAAGCAACCGGTCCACCAGGGTCTGGAGCCGTTTACGCCCGGGTCGATGGTGCTGCTGTTTAACACCGGCGATCTAAAATCCCGGTTTGCTGCCGCCGCTGCCACCGAGGGCACGCGGGTTTTGAGCAAACCCTCGCTAACCCGCTATCCGGGCTATGACGGTAGCGGCACGATTGAGGTCATGGTCAGCGTGTTAACCGATCCGGACGGCTTTGTGGTGGAGCTCAATCAGGTGTTGAGCGGGCTTTAAGCTAAACGCAACCCAAAAAGGATTCAGCCGTCCGCCAGATCGTTTTCGATGTCCTGGAGCATGCTGTTGAGCTCCTCCAGGCGCTGCTTGCCGAGACGTTTCTCAAGCTGGCGATAGATCTCGGACGAATGCGGCGCCACGGCTCGGTACAGGCGTTGCCCCTTGGCGGTCATCATGACCTGGGCGCGCCGTTGATCGACCCGCTGGGCGCGCTTTTTGACCAGCCCTTTGCTGATCAGGCCCCTTAAGATCCGAGACAAGCTGGGCGGCAGAATCACCGCTTCCCGAGCCAGCTTGGTCACGGTGATCTCGTCGTTCTCAATCAGCACGCGCAGCACCCGCCACTGCTGCTCAGTCAGCTTATGCTCGTGCAGCATGGGCCGGAACTCCGCCATACACGCTTCGCGGGCTCGAAGCAGCGTCATGGGAAGCGATTGTGCCAGCGGCCGGAGGTGGACCTCCTGCTCGGTGGACGACGGTTTTGGTGTGCGGGCCATAACGGCTAAACGGCCGGCAGGATCTGACAACGGACCTCACCGAAGCCGACGCGAACGCCGTCTTTTTCGGCGTGGCCCCGCAGGATCACGGTGTCGCCGTCCTCGATGAATTTCCGCTCCGACCCGTCTTTGAGGGGCACCGGCTTGCTGCCGGCCCAGGACAGCTCGAGCATCGATCCGTACTCGTGCGGCTCGGAGCCGCTGATGGTGCCAGAGGCCAGCATGTCGGCGACGTTGAGGTTGCAGCCATTGACCGTATGGTGTGCCAGCTGCTGACGCATCGACCAGTAAAGGTGCTTGAGGTTGGATTCGCTGACGCGAGTTTCGACCCCCGCGGGCGTTTCAATCCAGGCCTCCAGCGCAACGTTGTAGTGCCCGTCAGCGTCCTGCTGGAGGTATTCCAGCACCTTCGGCTCCTGCGTTGGGCCCGGGACAAGAAAGGGTTCCAGTGCATCCAGCGTCACCACCCAGGGAGACACGCTCGAACCAAAATTTTTGCCCAGAAACGGGCCGAGCGGGACGTATTCCCAGGCCTGAATATCGCGCGCGGACCAGTCGTTAAAGAGCATCAGACCGAAGATGTAGTCATCAGCCTCGGCCACCGAAATCGACTCACCCAGCTGCTTGCCGGCGAAGGTCACGAAGCCCATTTCCAGCTCAAAATCCAGCCGGGTGCTGGGACCAAAAAGTGGCGCATCAGCGTCCGGTGGCTTGCGCTGCCCTTTCGGTCGATGCAGCGGCACTCCGGAAGCGACAATGCTAGAGGCACGGCCATGGTAGCCGACGGGCAGATGCTTCCAGTTGGGCATGAGCGCGTTATCTGGATCACGGAACATGCAGCCCACGTTATAGGCGTGCTGTTCGCTCGCGTAGAAATCGGTGTAGTCGCGAATTCGCACCGGCATCAACAGATCCACGTGCTCGCTGGGGATCAACGCCTCGTTTCGCACCAGCTCCGCGCCACGCAGTTCGTCGTTTTCGGCGTTGAGCAGATCGGAGACTCGCTGGCGCAGCGCGCGCATGCCCGCCTTGCCCGCCGCCTGCATCAGCGCGTTGAGGTGCCGGGAGCCGTAGCAGGCTTTGGGGAACCCCAGCTCCCGGAGCAGGCCGTGGCTCGCCAGGACGTACAGATCGAGCACATAGTGACCAATCGCCACGCCGACCCGTGCGGTCTTTCCGGCGGGGCGGATGATGCCAAATGGCAGGTTCTGAATCGGAAAATCGCTGTTGGCCGGAACTTCAACCCAGCTTTTTAGTTCCGGGTTGTTAGCTGCAATCGTCACATCTGTTCCCCTTGAGTCCCCGTTTGAGTGGTGTTGTTGCGCCTGATGACTCCCCGGCGGCCGCCGGATGGGTGCAGCGCCAGCGACGGCACCGCACATGATACCCGGTCACCGTTGGCGGCCCAAACGCATCGCCGGGCGTTCGACCAGCCGAAACGAGGCATGCGCGAGGACAAAGACCACCGGCGCGGTTGCCGCCAGCGCCGCGAAACGCAGCGAGGCCGGCCAGCTTTCCGGTAGCACCCGAAGGACCAGGAGGATCACCGGCAGATGCCACAGGTAAACGCCGTAGCTCACATCCCCGAGCCAGCGCCACAGGCGCGAAAGCTTGAGCTCAAAAGAGCCATCGTGGGCTACATAGATCAGCGCCGCCAGCCCGACCGCGTTCACCGACTCCCATAGGTAAAGCAGCCAGCCGCCCTGCCAGTAGCTGTCCAGTTGCCAAAGCAGCAGATAATTCCACGCGACCAGCAGCGCCAGCGAGAGGAACAGCCAATACGCTCGCCCGCGGCTGGCCAGCCGGTGAGGGACCAGCCTCGCGGCGATCAGCCCCATCCCGAAAACGCTTAAGACGCCCGGCAGCTGCCCAATCAGGTTCGCAATCTCCGCGATAGAGCGGTCAGCCATCCCCGAAAAAACGGCCGCCCGGTAGGCGACCGTGCTCGCTACACACAGCACGGCAAACGGCAGTACGCCAAAACGGAGCACGAGCCAGCCCAGCGCCGGCAGAATCAGGTAGAAGGCAAATTCGATCGGCAGGGTCCACCAAACACCGTTGATCGGCTGTACGAACAGCGGCGGCAGGTGGAAGGCCATCACCACATGGGCCGCCAGAGCCCAAAGGTCGGGGAGCGCATAGAGCCCCCAGCCGAGGGCCAGCGCCAGCAGCAGAATCAGCTGGGCCCAGTACGCGGGAAAGATGCGCAGGAAACGTCGCCTCATGAAACCGCCGTAGCCGCCGGCCAAGCCGCCGCTGAAGTACTGATGTCCCAGCAGGAAAGCGGACAGCGCATAAAACAAATGCACGCCGTAGCCACCCAGCTGAAAGAAGCTGCCGCCGACCATCTCCGGCATGCCAGCAAAAAACCAGCAATGAAAGCTCATGACCCAAAGCGCGGCGAGCCCGCGCAGGGCGTGGAGTACGGGGAAGAACGTGTGGTTGGCTGGGGCAGCGGGCATCGGGCGCCATCTTACCGGACCGGGCGCGGCCGCCGACCCACCAAAAAAAAGACCGCCGGCAATCGCCGGCGGCCAGGTTCAGGCTTTGGGGGTCCCGCTAGCCTCGGGGAGCGCGGCGCTGCCGGTCTCCACGCTGGCGACCGATGGAGCGGCTGGCGCCGTTCTGCATGCGCGTCAGCGTCCGACGCTCATAGGGCACCACCTGACCATCGCGCTCAAAGCGACGCTCGGTGCGGGCAATGGCCCGCTGCTGACCCGCCAGCCGGGCGGACTCTGCGCGAGTCAGGCTGCCGTCGACAACCCCGTTGGTGATCCGCTGGCTCTGGATCTGCTGCCGGGTGTCAATTCGGGGGGTAACCGTGTCGGCGACCGCGACACCGGCAAACAATAGCGCTGCGGTAGCAATCCATACTTTCATCGTTCATCTCCTTGCATGATTGGGCGTTTCAATCATGACAACGCGCCGGCACGGACTTGGTTGACATGGGATTGACACGACGTGGCCCAACGGAGGGGCCGCCGCGCGGTCAGTCCTTGAACAGCGATGAAAGCTGGTCTAGCGCGTCCTGGGTGGCGTCACCGTCGGAACCCGCATACGCACCCTCACTGGGCGCAAAATAGTCGCAGAAGTTGGCCCGCTCAGTGCTGGACGGCGGCTCAGCCCGCTCCTCAGCGCACCACTGCTGACGGTTGGACCGATAGTGGATACACATCCGGCACACGTGGATCTCGGCGCCGCAGTTTCCACATTCCTCGCGCCGCGAGACCGGAAGAATCATGCCGGTAAGCGGGTTGCCACAGCGGTAACATTGATAGTCCATGGGCCTTCTCTGGGGTCTGGATTCACTGAACTGATCGGTTCAAACTGTCACTTTACCGTCACCGTCCCTATTCCTGGAACTTTTCATGGCCGCCATTTCCGAGTCCGACTTCATCCAGAGTGTTGCTGACGCCCTGCAGCACATTTCCTACTACCACCCCAAAGACTACATCCAGAACCTGGCCAAAGCTTACGAGCTGGAGGAGTCGACCCCCGCCAAAGACGCCATGGCCCAGATTCTGATCAACTCTCGACTCTGCGCCGAGGGGAAGCGTCCGATCTGCCAGGACACCGGGATTGTGACCGTGTTCGTGAAAATCGGCATGGATGTTCGGTGGGACGCCAGCAGCACGGTCACGGAGATGGTGAACGAGGGCGTGCGACGAGCGTACCTGCACCCAGACAACAAGCTGCGCGCCTCAATTCTCGCGGACCCGGCCGGCGCGCGCAAAAACACCGGAGACAATACCCCAGCTGTCGTCCATATCGACATGGTCCCGGGCGACACGGTCGACGTAACGGTGGCGGCCAAAGGCGGCGGCTCAGAAAACAAAGCCAAGTTTGTGATGCTCAACCCGTCTGACGATATCGTCGAGTGGGTCGTGAAAACGGTGCCAACGATGGGTGCCGGCTGGTGCCCTCCGGGCATGCTCGGGATCGGGATCGGCGGCACCGCTGAAAAGGCCATGGTGCTGGCCAAAGAGTCGTTGATGGATCCGATTGATATGGCGGAGCTAAAAGCTCGCGGGCCCAACAATCGTATCGAAGAACTCCGGATCGAGATCTTCGATAAGGTGAACGCGCTCGGGATTGGCGCGCAGGGTCTCGGCGGGCTGACCACGGTTCTCGACGTCAAGATCTTTGACTATCCCACCCATGCCGCTTCCAAGCCGGTGGCGATGATCCCAAACTGCGCAGCCACCCGTCACGCCCACTTTGTGCTGGACGGCAGCGGGCCGGCCAGCCTGGCCATACCCAGCCTGGAAGACTGGCCGGAGGTCACCTGGGAAGCGGGCGCCACCGCCCGGCGTGTGAACCTGGACGAGCTCACCCGGGAAGCTGTGGCCGATTTCAAGCCGGGCGAGACGCTGCTGCTCAGCGGCACGCTGCTGACCGGGCGTGACGCGGCCCACAAGCGACTGATCGACCTGCTGGACCGCGGCGAGCCGCTGCCGGTGGATTTCACGAACAAGATGATCTACTACGTCGGCCCGGTAGACGCGGTGCGGGACGAAGCCGTCGGCCCGGCAGGACCGACCACCGCCACCCGCATGGACAAGTTCACCGACCAGCTGCTCGCCAGCACGGGGCTGATCGGCATGGTGGGCAAGGCCGAGCGAGGCCCGGCGACCATCGAGTCGATATCCCGCCACGGCGCCGTGTACCTGATTGCGGTGGGTGGCGCGGCTTACCTCGTATCGAAGGCCATCCGTAAATCCACCGTTCTCGCGTTTCCGGAGCTGGGGATGGAGGCCATTCACGAGTTTGTCGTGGAGGACATGCCGGTGATGGTGGCCGTGGACACCCAGGGCGATTCGGTTCACACCAGCGGGCCCAGCAAGTGGCGATCCAAGATCGGTGACATTCCCGTGCTGGTGGAAAGCTAAGCCGCGAACGCACTGACTCGGAGCAGACCTTGAGCCGCAAGCCTTCGCCCAAAGCCGGCGCAGGCTGTCGAGTGGGCCGCTTGAAAAGAAAGGTGGGTTCAGTCGCCAGCTGGGCCTGGCTGGCAAGGCGCGAGCCGCCGCCAATGGCCGTAGCCCTTGGCAAGGCTTGCAACGCCGCCAGGCTGGCCCAGGTGGCGACCCGCAGGGCGAGCCCGTCATGCGCCATGCCGGCGTTGATCCGCCGCGGCCATAGCTACGGCTATGACCCCGACGAATCGCCTTGGCCTGACGCATGACACGCTCGCTGAACGTACCTTTCTTTTCAAGCGGCCCACTATGTCTGTTCGGCGGGGTCTTTGCCATCGCGGGTCTGGTGCCTGGCGGCATGGGGCTTCTCATGCTGTTCAACGCCTGGCAGGCCAGCAGCTGGACCGCAACGCCGGCGACCCTGACCCAGCTCGAGCTGGCGACCTCACGATCGGACGATGGCGGCAACACGTACACCCTGCGCGGCCGGTTCAGGTATGAGTACAACGGCCAGCGCTATGTCAGCGACCAGCTCGATTTCAGCCTCGGCAGTGACAACATCGGGGACTACCATCGGGATAACTACAGCCGGCTTCAGCCGAGCCTGAACGTTCCGTCCGGGGTGACCGCCTTCGTCAATCCCGACCGACCTGATCAAGCGGTGCTGCTGCGCGAGGTGCGCTGGGGCATGGTGGCGTTTCTGCTGATGTTCCTGGCCATCTTTGGGGGCGTTGGGATGACCATCATCGGTGTTGGCGTGGTGGGCGCACGCAAGCTCAAAGCAGAGCGGCAGCTCCAGCAGGCCCATCCGGATGAGCCATGGCGCTGGGAACCCGAGTGGGAGCACGGGGAAATCCATTGCGCCGGGAAGGCCCGGATGTGGGTGGCGGTGTCCATGGCCACCTTCTGGAACCTGATCAGCTCAGCGGTCTGGTTTTTTGTGCCGGAGGAGCTTGCCAAGGGCAATTACCTGGCGCTCATCGCGCTGCTGTTTCCCGCCGTGGGAATAGGCTTCATCGTCTGGGCAGCCGTTTCAGTCGCGCGCTGGCGCCGCTACGGCCGGAGCACGCTGGTGCTACCGGAACTGCCGCTGCGCCTGGGTGCCCGGCTCGAAGGTCACCTCAGGGTCAGCACATCGCTGAACGCTCGGCAGGTGTCGCTGACCCTGACCTGTGCTGAGGTGCGCACCTCAGGCAGCGGGAAAAACCGCAGCACCCACCGCACCGTGCTGTACCAGGACGAAGCCGAGGCGACGGTTCAGCCCGCGGCGGGCCACCGTCGGGTGCCGGTGAGCTTTGCGCTGCCAGCGGACCAGCCGGAGCGCGATGTCTCCGACAGCCGGCATAAAATCGAGTGGCATCTCAAGGCAACCGCCAGGGTCCGTGGCCCGGATCTTGACGTGTCGTTTGAGCTGCCGGTCTTCGAGGCGGACATGCTGAGCCCCATCAGCAACCTGGGGCAGGTCGCGGAGAGTAACGCTGCGGACGCCGACGATCGTCCGGTTCTCGCTGCCGCCGAAGATGGCGGTGACGCAGCGGCGACCGGCGTTGACATGCATTATCGCGGCGGAGGCCTCCGCTACTATTTTGCGCCGGCCCGTCACCTGGCGGTTGGCACCGGCTTCGCCGGTGCCGGACTGGTGGCGGGCGGCATCGCCGTCTTCGGCACTGCCGCTGGCAAGCTGCCGTTGGTGGGTACGCTCGTCTGCGGCGTGCTCGGCAGCGTATTTTTGCTGGTGGGCTTGAATGAGCTGCTCATGCGCAGTGAGGTTCAAACGCGAATCGGTGAGCTGGGGGTCCGTCGCGGCTGGTGGCTGGGTCGAGACCGCTACTATCGACTAAGCGACATCGAAGATCTGCAGGTCACTGACGGAATGCAGGTGGGCGAAACCCGCTACTACCGGCTGTCCCTAAGAACACGTGACGGTAAGCGGCGGGTACTAGCCGGAGGTTTAAAAGGCCGCCGCAACACGGTCGCGCTGCGCAACCTCATCGCGGATGCCGTGGGACTCAAATAGCTCGGCTTTACGCGGGCAAAAAAAAGGGCCAGCCAACCGGCTGACCCTTTGTAAGACTTCAAGCTTGAATCAGGAGGCTTTGTTGGCGGCGATCGCTTTTTGCAGCTGATCGAGTCGCTCCTGCTCCTTCACGATGTAGTTCACCCACTGGGATGCCATCTTGCTGTTGGAGCCCTTGCCGCCGACCTGCAGGAAAACCTTCCGCGCGGCCTCGAGCTTGTCCTGCTCGTAGAGCGACATTCCCAGCGTAATCTGGGCGTCAGACTTTTTCTTCAGCCCGCGTTTGATCGCTTCCCGTGCTGCTTCCTCCGACTCTTTAAATCGGTCGAGGTTGAACAGAGAGTTAGACAGGTGCATGTATAGCTCCCCGTCGTCGTCCAGCTTGGCCGCGGCGCGCAGCGGCTCGATCGCTTTCTTGTCTTCCTGGGCGACCACGTAGGCCTGGGACAGCAGGCGCAGGTTGTTGACGTTCCTTTCGACGTGGCCTTTTTCCATGCCGTCTTCCAGGACCCGAGCTGCGCGATACGGAATCTCGTCCTGAATCAACAGCTGCGCGAGGTTGGTGTACTCAGAGCCGCGGCTGAAAAAGCCTTGTTTGTAGGCCAGGTCGAGCACGATCAGCTGCTTTTCCTGGTCGTCCAGCTCGCCGAACATGCCGGCTAGCTGCATCCAGTAGTCTTTGCGGGGATAGAGCCGGATCAGCTTTTCCAGCACCTTCGCCGTGTTCTCATAGTCCTCAAGCTGGTAATACAGCACTCGCTGCAGCGAGTACCAGTTTTCGTCCGCTTTACCATCTTCAGATGCTTCCGCCAGCTCGATGGCGGTGGTCATCGGCACCAGCGCGCTGGCGTACTCCTCCATGGAGTAACGGGCCTGGCTCAGCATGACGTAGGCCCGTGGGTTCGGGTTTTCCACCAGCTTGAACCAGTCGACCAGCATGCTTTCGGCCTTGCGATAGTTCTCCTGCACGAAGTACAGCTGGGCGAGACTGTAGCTAGTCGCCAGCACCATTCCCTCGGGCAGCTCCGGCTGAGCGAGCACGGTCTCATAGGCCCGGGTTGCGGCCGCATAGTCTTCTTTGGAGTAGTAGATGAAAGCGTAGAAGTTGTAGAGCTGCGCCGTTTCGTAGGGCGTCAGGTTCTTCACCTTCTCAACCGCGGCGAGCTCTTTCTCCGCCGTCGCGTAGTCTTCTGCTTCGGCTGCCTCCTGGGCTGCCGTCAGGCGCTTGTATACGGCTTCGCGCATGGTCTGCGCGCGCTTGGTCTTTCGACCATCCAGCTTGCTTTTCTCTTCCTCTTCCTGGGCAAAAACTACGCTGCCGAGATTGGACCACTGGCTCAGCGGATTGGCTGACAGGGTAAGAGGCGCGGCCAGCAGGGCCGCTGAGGCGATAAGGGAAGCTCTAACTACTTGCATCACACGCTCCGTGGGCTTTCAAGCCCAATCAGTCCTCGAGTTCAAATCGAATTAGGTTTTGCACACCCGGTACCGCAATGGCTTCCCCTTCCACCACCCGCGGCTTGTACTTAAATTTCGACGCTGCGGCGATCGCCGCGCGGTTAAAGATGTTGGGCGGATCGGCCTCGATCACCACCGGGTTTTCCACGGTCCCCAACCGGGTCACGGTGAATTCCAGCAGCACATACCCTTCGATGCCCCGTTCCAGCGCCCGCCGCGGATAAACCGGCGCGACCTTCACAATCGGCAGATACTCACCGTCAGCGCCCGAGAATCCCAAGCCGATGTTCATGCTGTTGTTGGGGTTGATGCTTACCGGAGAAATACCGACGGCATCCATCGACATGTCCATGTTGTCCATCTGAGGCTGCGGCATGTCCGGTGGCGGCTGATCAGGCTGCGCGGGCTTTTTCGGCTTGGGCTTCTTTCGCTCGACGGTTTCGTCACGCTTCACGCGGACAAAGTCGACGATTCGCCCACTTCGGTTGTCGGTCTGGGCGTCGGCGCCGATGGCGATCAGCAGCTGCATCAGAAAGAGCAACCCGAAGGTCACTCCAACGGCCATCAACAAGGCGGTTCCAGCTCTGGCTACCATGGCTCTTACCTCAAATGTTCAGCGAGCGGCAAATTATTCTTCGTTGGCCGCAATCGACACGTTAAACACGCCAGCCTGGCGGGCCGAGTCCATCACGCCAACCAGAATCTTCGTTTGAGACAGCTCGTCTGCCTGGATGATCACCGCACCCTGAGGGTTTTCGGCGTGCATCCGTTCGATGTTGGCTCGTACCGAACGCGGATCCACCCGGCGACGATCAATCCAGATCTCGTTTCGTTCGTTGATGGCCACCAGGATGTTGGCGTTTTCCTGCACTACCGCAGTCGGCGCGTCCGGCCGGTTGACGTCGATCCCCGACTCCTTCACGAACGTCGCCGTCACGATGAAGAAAATCAGCATGATAAACACCACGTCCAGCATGGGGGTCAGATTGATCTCCGACTCTTCTTCCTGCTGGGCCACCATTTGCATCATCTGACGCATAACTTTACCTCTAAGTTCATCAACGAGCGGGGCCCGCTGATGGGGTTAAATTTTTTTGGGCGCCCGTCCAAGGACGGAAAGCGCCCATCAAACGCTGCTGGCTGCAACCTCGTCTTCGAACTGGCCGGACAGCTGGTCCGCCTGACGCTCGAGATAGATACTCGGAAACAGCCCGGAGATCGCGGCAACCATCCCGGCCATGGTCGGAACTGTAGCCTTGGAGACACCAGCGGCCATCGAGCGGGCGTTGCCGGTACCGGAGATGGCCATGACGTCAAATACCTCGATCATGCCGGTCACCGTACCGAGCAGCCCCAGCAGCGGACACAGCGCCACGCAGGTCTTGATGACATCGATTCCCTTGCGAGCGTTCCAGTTCACCTCGGCCACCAGCGAATTGCGCATCTGGTGCGCCGCCCAGCTGGTGTGGTCGCTGCGCTGGTTCCACTGTGACGCGAGGGTCTTCGACTCGCTCTTCAGGCGGGTCTTCAGGTACAGCAGGCGCTCGAGAATCAGCGCCCACATAAAGAAGACCAGCAGCGTGATGAGGGTGAGTACCCCCCCACCGAGCTCAAGAAAATCGCGGACCGCCTCGAGCGCTTCTTGAATTTCAAAAAGCATCAGCTAAGGCCCCCTATTTGGGGTTACGTTCGATGTGCGCCGCCACCAGGCCCGCGCTCTGCTCCTGCAGCACGTGCAATATCCGCTTGCTTCGGCCGGCCACAATGGTGTGCAGCAGAACGATGGGAATTGCCACCACCAGACCGAGCACGGTGGTCACCAGGGCCTGCGAGATACCGCCGGCCATCAGCTTCGGATCACCGGTACCAAACAGGGTGATGGCCTGGAAGGTTTTGATCATACCGGTCACCGTACCCAGCAGACCCATGAGCGGGGCCACGACGAAGATGATTTTGAGGAAGGTGACGCCACGCTGTAGCGCGGGCATTTCCTTGAGAATTGCCTCGCCCAGCCGGACTTCGATGGCCTCGGTGTCCAGGTTCGGGTTGTCCTGGTACACCTTGATGACGCGGCCAAGCGGGTTGCCGGTGCTGATCGAATCGCTCTTGAGCTGGCTGGCCACTTTGCCTGACGTGATGGTCAGCGTAATCAGCCGCTCCAACGCAATGAGGATACCGATGGCGCCTAGCGCCAGAATCAGATAGCCCACGAGCTGGCCCTGCTGGATACGCTCCATCAGGCTCGGCGCCTGAATCAGGTTGCCGAGCAGCGAGCCGCGGGTCGGGTCCATCGCAAACAGCGTCAGGCCCGACTGAGCACCGGCCAATGCCGAGGTGGTGCTGACGTAGCGCGCCTGCGGCTGACGACCTAGCTCCTCCACCGCACCGTTCTCGGGCACGTATTTAAGGTAGGCGCCGTCGGATGCGAGGTTGAAAGGACCCACTCGGATAACCTCACGGCTGGCGAGCTCGCCGTTGGCGCCGATCACCTGAGCCTGGAAACGCGCTACCTCGCCGGTCGCGGTCATCTCCTGCTGAATGAGGAACCACAGTCGCTCCATTTCTTCGATGGTCGCAAGCTGAGAGGACGTGCCCATTTTCTTCGCCAGGTCCGTCAGGAACTGGGTGCGATCCGGGTACTGGGCGCTGGTGATAGACGCCTCCAGGTTACCGCGGGTATCGCCGGCAACCTGCTGCAGCACGCCAAACAGCTCTTTGAGTGAGCCTAGACGCCGATCCAGGGCTTCCTGCTTCTCGACAATCACCTGTTCGTTGACCTCGAAGGACTCCTCCAGGCGCTGACTCTGAGCCTCCAGATTGCTTCGCTCGGTGCGAGCCTCGTTCAGCAGCTGTTGCTGTTGACCGCGCGCCTGCGCAAAACGCTGCTCGCGCTCCCGGTTGTCGGCGGCTTCCGAAGTTCGGCCCTGCTCGACCGCCCGCAGCAGCTCGCTAAGGGTTTGCGCTTCCTGGGCGGTCGCGCTGCCGGCCAGACCAAACATCAATACGGCTGTAAGTAGCTTCTTCATTTATCCGGCCTCCGGTGCAGCGACAGGCAGGGTCAGCAGATCCGGTGCCGTCTGCTGGCGGGCGATGCGTAACCCGTCGCGAATCTGGCCACGCGCGTCGTTACCGACGGGCGTCCAGGAACGGGCCGACTGATCCCACGCGCCGGACAGCGTCGTATCACTGGTTTGATAGTACAGGCCGATTCGACCGACCCGCAGGTAGTCCACGGAACGGTCGGTGCCGTCGATGCTTTGTGTGCCGACGTAGGCTTCGATCGTGCGGCCGTAGTCGTTCTCGATTTGATAGGCCTCGAGCACGCGGCGGAATTTCTCCGCGGCGGTCACGTCAGCCCGGTCCATCATGGCGCGGAGGTTACCGATTCGCTCGGTGCGCTCTTCGAGCAGGAACGGCACGTCGAGTGTGATGAAGTCTTCCAGGCCGTCGATCATCCGGATCATCAGGGGGATCACCTGACGCTCAACCACGGTGACCTGATCCATAGACTCATCGATCTGGCGGATCTCGCGGTTTTGGGCGTCAACCTGGGTTTGCAGAAGCTGGTTGTAAACCTTCAGACCATCGATCTCTTTCAGCACGGCTTTGTAGTCGCCGGTGATGTAGCGGGTCTGATCGACGATGTTGTCGACGCGGTCTTGGGAAGCCTGAGAGGCGGAGTTACCCTGATTTTGGGCGCCGATCAGATCCGATAGGTTCTGGGCCCAGGCAGAAGCTGCGACAAGGCAGGCCATCAGCGCGGCGATGGCCGCGTTGCGTAGTTTCATTGTACCCCTCCGTACTATTTTGATTTTTTGCGAGTCGTCGACGCAATTAAGAATTTTTTACGCGACACACCCAGGGTATAAAGGGGGGTATCGCACCGGGCGACCAGTTATACCGTGATTTAACATGAGATAGAAGAGAGAGGGGCTATGGATTTTGCTGATGTCGTTATCATATTCATTGAATTCGGCCCGCTCCGCCCCATGTAGTGCCATGGATCCAACGATATCGAGAATTAAGCATGACCCCCGATCAACCTGAACTGAAGATGGATGCCGAAAACCTCTATAAAGAAGAGGTTTTCAGCGATCAGCGCCTCGGCACCATCCGTAAAATGACGCCCGTGAACGCCGACGGAGAGATCGACAGCTCCCGCGACGTGCAGTTCATCGGCGCCGCGCAGCTGATGACTCCCGCCGGCCCGCTTCCGCTGAACTTTGTGATCGAAGCCGACAGCCTCACGGCTGCCGTTGAGGCCTTCGGTGACCACGCCCAGCAGGCGCTCGACCAGACGATGGAGGAGCTCAAGGAGCTGCGACGTCAGCAGCAGTCATCGATTGTGGTCCCGCAGGTCGACCCGACCGGCGGCCTCGCTGGCGGCCCGCCCGGCGGCAAAATCCAGATGCCCTAAAAACAGCCGCTCGCCGCGCAGCTTTGAAAGCGATCCCGAGGTTTTCCGCTCTTCTCTACCAGTGAAGCAACCCAACTGGTAACGCGATGCGATCATGGGCACTCCTTATAGTACTAGTCACCCAGCCTGCGCTGGCTGACGTTCAGGTTCTTGACAGCGGTTCGCAGCGAGTTCATCTCGTTGAACTGTTTACCTCCGAGGGCTGCAGCAGCTGTCCACCCGCCGATCGATGGCTCCGCGAACACCTCGACGACCCAGCCCTGTGGCGGGACGTGGTGCCCGTCGCGTTCCATGTGGACTACTGGGACTACCTCGGCTGGCGCGACCCATTCGCGCGTCCTGAGCACAGCGCCCGCCAGCGCAGCTATGCCGGTCAGGGTCTGGCCTCAGGCGTTTATACGCCCGGTTTTTTTGTCGACGGTGAAGAATGGCGCGGATTCTTCCGGCGCCAGCAGCTGAACCCAGCCCCAGCGTCAGCACCGCGCCTGGTGTCCACCATCGATCAGGATCAGGTACACATTTCTTTGTCTGCCCGCGGACTGGCGCAACCGACGGCCCACGTGGCCATTTTGGGTTTTGGCCTGCAGACCCAGGTGCCTCGCGGAGAAAACCGCGGCCGGCGCCTGTCCCATGACTTTGTGGTGCTGGGCCTCGAAACGACGGCGCTGGAGGTTAGCGACGGCGACTATCAGGGTACGCTCGACCTCCCAATCAGCCGCCGCCCCACCCAGCGGCAGGCGGTGGCGGTATGGGTCAGCGACGGTACTCAGGCCCCGCTGCAGGCGGTCGGTGGCTGGCTGAACCCCTAGTGGGACGCAAACCGCGCCGCGCAAAGCTCATGACCGCCTTTGCGTCGGGGGGCCGGCCCACTAGCTGAGGTCGGGCTACAATTGAGCCATGTGGACCGAGGAAAAGCTGGCCGAGCTGCCGCAGGTCAATGGATTCCGCCAGCGGGGCATGGATATGACCCGGCTGGAAACCTTTACCGACGCAGCGTTTGCCTTCGCGCTGACGCTGCTGGTCATCTCGTTCGACAACATCCCCACGAGCATTGCGGAGCTGAATGCGGCACTGAAGAACATCCCGGCCTTTGCGGCCAGCTTCCTACTCATCGCCATGTTCTGGTACGCCCACCATAAATGGAGCCGGCGCTTCGGGCTCGATGACGTGGTAACGGTTGTCCTCAGCCTGATATTTGTCTTTGTAACGCTGGTGTTTGTCTTCCCCCTGCGGCTCATGGCGTCAGCATTCCTGTCGTGGATCACGCAGGGCTGGGTTCCCTTTGAGCTCGACGAGGCCAGCGGAAACGTGGTGGCCTACGTGTTTGTGGTGTACGGCGCGGGCTTTGTGTGTATGTCCACGATGATTTGCCTGCTTTACGTGCATGCGCTGCGCGTTAAGGAGCTGAACCTCAATTCGCTGGAACGTTTTATCGCTAAAGCCGAGCTGCAGGCGTGGCTGATACTGCTGAGTTCCGGCGTCTTATCCACCTTGATCGCGACGCTGGCGCCACCTCAGTATCGGGCCTGGGCCGGCCTGGCGTACGCGCCGCTGGGCATCATCATGCCAATCTGGGGCTACTGGAAATCGCGGCAGGAGGCCACGGCATGACCGACGGCCCATTGACGGCGTGAGCCCGGTCGTCGATTGTGCGGCTTTCGCCGGAGCCGCGCCATGTCCCCAGTCAGCCTGCACCACCGTCGCCAGTTTCTTAAGCTAGCCGGGGCCGCCGGCCTGCTCGCCGCGGGCGCCAACCTTCGCGCCGCCGACACCAAGCCAGACCCCAAACATCTGCTGATCCTCGGAGGAACCGGTTTTCTCGGCCCGCATATCGTCAAGAGCGCCCTGAGCCGCGGGCACAAGATCACCCTCTTCAACCGCGGCAAAACCGCCCCGGATATGTTCCCCGACGTCGAAACGCTGATCGGCGATCGCGACGGCCAGCTGGATGCCTTAAAGGGCCGCGACTTCGACGGCGTCATCGACACGTCAGCTTACGTGCCGCGGATTTCGGGGATGTCCGCTGAACTGCTCAAAGAACGCGTCCCACACTATCTCTTCGTTTCAACAATTTCTGTTTATCAGGGTTTCGCCGAACCGGGGATGACCGAGGACGCACCGCTGGCCCAGCTCACCGAAGAAACCGAACAGGTGACCGGCGCCACGTATGGCGCCCTGAAGGCACTTAGCGAGGAGGCGGTTCGACAACACTACCCAGAGCGCACGACGGTTGTGCGACCGGGGCTCATCGTGGGCCCGCTGGACAAGACCGACCGCTTTACGTACTGGCCGGTTCGCGCCCGTCGGGGTGGCGAAATCCTGGCGCCCGGGGAAGCGGACACGGCCATGCAGTTTATCGACGTGCGCGATCAGGCGGACTTTATCGTTCTGTGCATGGAAAACGGCGTCACCGGCACGATGAATACCGATCGACCCGCCGGTTCCTTGACCACCAGCCAGATGCTCGACGCGTGCCTGAAGTTTGCGCCGGCGGAGTCCAAGCTTACCTGGGTGCCCGCCGACTTCCTGGCCGAACAGAATGTTGCACCCTGGCAAGACCTGCCGGCGTGGATCCCACCTGCCGGAAACTACGCCGGTTTTGGGCGCGTCAGCGCGGCGCGCGCTGAGGCGGCAGGCCTCACCATCCGGCCGCTGTCCGACACGATCAGCGCAACGCTCAGCTGGTTCGACGAAGCGGGCCGCACTTCGCTGCGAGCCGGGTTGAGCGCCGAGCGGGAAGCTGAGGTGCTAAAAGCCTGGCACGCCAGCGCTTGATCGATAGCGGGGCCGGGCGAGGGCCAGCCAATTGCGCTTGTTTCGAGCAGATGGCACGATGACCGCCCGCTGTACGAGACCGCCTGATGCGCGCACTTTCCGGCCTGGACACCGCCTTTGTTTACCTTGAAAACGCCCGATCGCCGATGCACATCGGCGGCGTGTACCTGCTGGACGCTGCCGACGCGCCGAAAGATTTTGGCTACGAGGCCTTCTGTGAACACATCCACCGCTGCCTGCCGCTGGCGCCGATGCTGCGCGAACGACTCCTTGAGGTCCCACTCCACCTAACCCACCCGCAGTGGATCCGCGATCCGGATTTTGAGCTGTCGCTGCATCTCCCGCGCTGGGCCCTGCCCGCGCCCGGCGGGCGCAAGGAACTCAGGGAGATGGCCGCACAAAGCTTCTCCCGACCGCTTAACCGCAGCCGGCCACTCTGGGAGCTGGCTTTTGTTGAGGGCGTCAACGGCATCAAAGGCGTATCCCCCGGCTCCTGGGCGATGATCAGCAAGGTCCACCACGCAGCGATCGACGGCGCTTCCGGCGCAGAGCTGATGGGCGTACTGATGGATCTCACCAGCAAGCCGCGACCCGCGCCAATCGACGACGACTGGGAGCCTGAGGAGATACCCAGCGCCGCGCGTCTGGCGATCAGCGCAGCCGCCAGGCTAGGGCTGAAAACCCGCAGCCTGCCCGCGCTGGCGAAGGAAGTCGGCAGCGGCGCAGCCAGGCTCTACGGTCTTTCCCGCGTGACCAAGCTACGTCCGCCGACGCTGCCGCTGAGCGCACCGCCCAGCCGCTTCAACGCCCCCGTGTGTGCTCAGCGCACGTTTTCCGCCGTTGACCTCGGACTCAACCGGATCAAAGCGATCAAAAACGCGGTGCCGGGAACCACGGTCAACGACGTCGTTCTGGCGGTTTGCGCAGGCGGTCTGAGATCGTACCTCCAAGCACATGACGACCTGCCCGATAGGCCGCTCGTCGCCATGGCGCCGATCTCGGTTCGCAGCGAGCAGCAGCGAGGGAAGATGGGCAACCAGGTGTCTGCCATGCTGGTGGGACTGGAAACCCACCGGGATGATCCGCTCGAGCGGCTGAACCAGATTCACCAGAACACCACCAGCTCCAAAGCCTACTCGGGCGCCCTCCCCGCCAACCACCTGATTGAGCTCATCCCAACTTCAACCGCGGCGCTGGCTGCGCGGCTCTATTCACGCACGGCCCTGGGCGACGGTAGACGGCCTTTTTTCAACCTCGTGATCACCAACGTGCCCGGACCGCAGCAGCCGCTGTATCTCGGCGGCGCCCGGGTGTTGAGCACCTACGGCACGGCACCGTTAATAGATGGCCTGGGCCTGATTCTGGTAATCTTTAGCTATGCAGGGCAGCTGTCGATCGGAATCACGTCCTGCGTCAGCCTGGTGCCCGACCCCGAACGTCTTGGCGAGCTGTTTCGACAATCGCTAAGTGAGCTCGAAGAAGTTGCGGGCACTGCAACGCCGGAGGAATCCGGATCGCTGCGCGAGCAGCTCAGCAGCCTGAGCCAGACTGCGGATCGGCTGGAAGCGTATTTGAAGGAACAGGGATGACACGCAAGGTAAAACCGGCTGCAACGAAACGCCCACCCTCTCTATTGCTGCTGGCGCTGGAAGGCCGAGTCGCCGTAGACGCAGCGACAATGGCGCCGATGTTTGCGCTGCGACGATTTCTACCTAAGGGTGACGGCCATCCGGTGCTGTTTCTCCCGGGTTTTTTAACCAGCTCCCGGGCCACCTGGCCGCTGCGGCGCTTCTTCGCGGGCATGAACTATGCCAGCCATCGCTGGAAGCTCGGCACTAACATGGGCTACTCCGAGGAGCTGCGTGGCCGCATCGGCGACCGAATCGCCAACCTCCACCGACGCTATGGCCGCAGGGTGAGCCTTGTAGGCTGGAGCCTTGGCGGCATCTATTGCCGCGAGCTCGCGCGCGACATGCCGGACTGCGTTCGTCAGGTCATCACCATGGGCAGCCCGTTCCGGTGCAACCCCGAATCCACGAACGTGCTTCGCATCTACAACTATGTGACCCAGAACTCGCTGGTTCGCGATCGCGCGATGCTCGACGGGCTGGCAACCCCACCGCCGGTGCCGACCACCGCGCTGTATACCCGCACGGACGGCATCGTTGCCTGGCAGGGAACGGTGGAGAACTCGGCGCGTCACGACGTGCAGAATATCCACGTCGGCGGCCCGCACGTGGGTCTGGGATTCAACGCGCGCGCGCTGATCGCGTTGGCCGATCGCCTGGCCCAGCCGGCGGATGACTGGCAGCGCTTTCGCCCCAAGGGCGTGCTGAAAATGATCTATCAGTCTCACTATCCGGAATGGCTGGTGGGAGCGCCGGAGCCCGACTGGGTCGGGTGACCACGACACAGCAGCCAACCGAACAGGATATCGCCCCATGGACGCCGTACTTCGCACGCCCGACGAGGCGTTCTCCGATCTGCCCGACTATCCCTTTTCACCCAACTACCTGACGGTCACGGATCCGGCGCTCGGCGAGCTCCGCGTTCACTATCTCGACGAAGGCAACGGCCCGGTGGTTCTGCTGCTCCACGGCGAGCCGTCCTGGAGCTATCTCTATCGTAAGATGATCCCGCCGCTGGTAGCCGCCGGCTTTCGCTGCGTGGCGCCCGACCTGGTCGGCTTCGGCCGCTCGGACAAGCCAGCACGCCGCGAGGACTATACCTACAGTGGCCACCTAGACTGGCTGACCCAGACCCTCAACGCGCTTGAGCTCGACCAGATTCATTTGTTCTGCCAGGACTGGGGCGGCTTGCTCGGCTTGCGGCTCGTAGCGGCCGAGCCCGAACGCTTCGCCTCCGTGTGTGCGTCGAACACCATCCTGCCGACCGGCCAGGGTGAACCGTCAACCGCCTTCATCCAGTGGCGCGATTTCTCGCAGTCTGTGCCGGAGTTTCCCACCGGCAAGATCATTGAATCCGGCTGCGCGCGCCCCTTCAGCGATACTGTGAGGGCCGCTTACGATGCGCCATACCCCGACGAACGCTACAAGGCCGGGGCCCGGGCGTTCCCGCCGCTGGTGCCCATCACGGCGGACATCGACGGCGCAACAGAAAACCGGGAAGCCTGGAAGACGCTCGCCGCCTATGAGCGGCCGTTTCTGACGCTGTTTGGCGACTCAGACCCCATTATGGCGGGCGTGGAGAAGTTCTTTCAGTCACGGGTTCCCGGATGCCAGGGCCAGCCACACGCCATCATTGAGCAGGCGGCACATTTTATTCAGGAAGACGCCGGCGAGGAGCTGACGACCCACCTGATTCCCTGGCTGCAGAACCCAAACGCCTGACGCTGGGCCGGTGCCGCTGAGCGGCCCGCTTCAGTCGACCGGCCAGTTCTCCAGCGCGTCGACAAACGCAGCCAGCCACGCATTGGTTTGGAAGGCGTCGAGCGCGCGGTGGTCGATAGAAAGCGTGACGTAGCAGCTCGGCACAATCTGGACCTGGTCCTCGCCGTCCACCTCACGCACGCGAACCCGCTTCTCCAGCTTTCCGACGCCCAGGATGGCCACCTCAGGTTGATTGATGATGATCGGAGCCGCGAGCAGGCTGCCCGACACCCCGTGGTTGGAAATCGTAAAGGTGCCGCCGCGCAGGTCGTCCTGCGTTAGGCCGCCGGTGCGGGCCCGCTCGGTTTTTTCGCCGAGGTCGGCCGCAATTTCGGCCAGCGTGCGGTCCTGAACCCGCTTAATCACGGGCACGATCAGCCCCTGTTCACCGAGCGCAGTGCCGACACCGATATTGACGTCGTCAAAGAGCTGAAGGTGATCGGAATGGAATCGGCTGTTGACCTGGGGCACCGCCCGCATGGCGGCGGCCGCCGCCGCCACAAAATACGCGGTGTAGGTGAGCTTGATACCCTGCTCAGCGAGCGCCGCCTTGTGAGCCTGACGATGTGCGGCCACCGCACTCATGTCGGCCTCGAACAAGCTCGTCACGTGCGGCGACTTCTTGATCGAGTCCATCATGTTGCGGGCAATCGCCCTTCGCATGGCGCTGTGCGGCACCCGTCGCCCTTCCGGCACGCCGGCCTCCGGCGCACGCTGCTCCAGCCAGGAGAGCAGGTTGTCGCGGGTGACGCGGCCGCCTTCGCCGGTACCCGGAATCATCTTCAGGCTGTGAATGGCGTACTGCTCCATCAGCCGGCGAACAGCCGGGCTGATCCGGTCGGCGCCCGGCGCCTCGGCATCAGCGGGCGGAGTCGGCGTGGGCGCGTCGACGACGGCGAGATGTGCGAGAAGCTGGCCGGGGCGGAGCTCCTGTCCAGCCTCAGCGGCCAGGCTGTGAATCGCGCCGCCATCAGACGCCACAATCTCGAGCATCACCTTGTCGGTTTCCACCTCCGCCAATGGCTGACCGGCGGACACCTGCTGACCGGGCTCCACCAGCCAGCGGCCCAGCGTTGCGGCGGTCCCCTCATTGTCTTCGGTGACAAACAGCACCTCGGTCAGCGAGGCGTCAGCGGCACCCGCCACCGCCTCTTTCGTAAGCCGACCGAGCACCGTCCCGGGCTCCAGCTCCTGATCGAGCTCCACCAGCTGCTCTGCGAGAAAGCCCGCGGCAGGTGCGGCGATTTCCACCGTAACCTTATCGGTTTCCAGCTCGGCAACCGGCTGATCGGACTGGACCGCGTCACCGACCGATACCAGCCACCGATTCAGGCGCGCCGTTGTGCCTTCGGTCTGCTCGGCAAAGACGATGTCAAGCTCACTCATAGCGCCAGCAGACGGGCGACGGCCCGCTCGATTTCGTCTTCGCGAGGCACCGCGGCGTTGAGCAGGCCGAGGTTATGGGGGTTGGGAATGTCCGGCATGGTCAGGCGGCGTACCGGGGCGTCGAGCGACCAAAACAGCTCGTCGGCGAGTACGGCAGCCACCTCGGCGCCAAAGCCGGCGGTGAGATTATCCTCGTGAACAATAAGACAGCGGCTGGTCTTCTTGACCGACTCGAGCACCCCTTCCTTATCCCAGGGGCTGATCGTTCGCAGGTCCAGTACCTCGACCGACCCTTCGCGTTTTCGGGCAACCGTTTCGCAACGCTCCACCATGGCGCCCCAGGTGACGATGGTCAGTTTGTCACCCTCAACCACCGTCGCTGCTTTGCCGAACGCGAGCACGTAGTCATCACCCGGATACGGGCGGCGCGACCAGGCGTTGTCGTAGAGATGGCGGTGTTCAAAAAACATCGTGGGGTTATCGCCACGCAGCGCGGCGCGCAGCAGACCCACCGCGTCCTCAGCATGCGAAGGCATCGCCACCTGCCAGCCGACCTTGTGTGCCCATTCCACCTCGTCACACATGGAGTGCCAGGGATCCCCCCGCCGCGCAAAGCCGCCGGGTACCCGCACAACCATCGGGCAAGCAAACCGATTGGCCGTGCGCCAGCGCATGGTGCCCGCATCGGTGATCTGTTCAGCCGCGGGCTCAGCGTACTTGCGGAACTGGATCTCCGGTACCGGCATCAAGCCGGCCACCGCCATGCCGACCGATCGGCCGATAATGCCTTCTTCCGACAGGCTGGTGTCGAACACGCGGCCGTCGCCGTGAGACTCTGCAAGCCCGAGCGTTGCTCCGTGCACACCGCCTTTGGGACCCACGTCCTCGCCAAAAACCAGCACGCGAGGGTTGCTTTTGAGTTCCGCGTCCAGCGTCCGGCGAATGGCCGTAATCAGGTTGATCCGCTGCCCGCTGGGCTGCGGGGTGGTGCTGGACTCAGGAAAACGATGTTGGTCAGCCGCCAGGCCACCCATCATTGGCAGCTCGATACCGCCGTCCGTCTTTTTCTCCGCCATCACGTACCGGCGCAGCTTGCCGGTATCGGGCTCAGGTCGGGCCTGAGCCGCTTCGAGCGCAGAACGGACTTCCTGTTCAACTTCCTGCTCCAGCTCCGCCCAGCCGGCAGCATTGAGCGAGCCCTGCTCTTCTAACCAGTCTTTAAGCTTCGGCAGCGGGTCTCGAGTCTGCTCTTCGGCGATAAACGCCTCGGTCTTGTAGGTCTGCGTATCCTGAAACGTGTGCCCACAGAGGCGTGGCACCTTCAGCCGAAGCAGACAGGCGCCACGACCATCGCGGCAGTGTGCAACCGCCTCGTCGATCAGGCCGGGTGTCACTATCGGGTCGGTACCGTCGCCGTCGAGAATCTTGAGTTCGGGCCAGGCAGCGAGGTTAGCGACATGATCACCGCCCGGGGTCTGGAGCGGCGCCGGCACCGAGATCCCGTAGCCGTTGTCCTCCATGTAAAAGAGCATCGGCAGCTTGAGCGTAGTGGCGATGTTCAGCGCCGACCAAAACCCGTTGGTGGAAGCCGAAGCGTCGCCGCCGGTTGCCACCGCGATCGCGCCGCGCCACTGCGCCTGCTTCAGCTCGTCTGTGCGATAGGCAATCGCCTGCGCCCAGCCCACCGCCGGCGTGTATTGAGCGCCCACGCCGCCACTCATGGGCAGCAGCGTTGCGCCGCGCCCGAGGCGTCCTGCTCCCGGCAGATTGCAGACCACACCGATGTCGCGCCCGTCGCTGTAGCCGCCGCTGCGCGCCAGCGGCGCGGCGAAGGCGTCCTCGGACGTGAGCCCCAGCGCCAGCGCAAGGGGGCGCGACCGGTAGTAGCCGGTGGCGCCGTCGTGCGTATGGGTCAGTCGGCTCCCTAGCAGAATCTGCGCAAAATCATGGCCGCGGGCAGAAAATTGATTGAAGACCTGACGAGCCGGCACCAGCTCCGTCTCTTCGATATGATCGATGAGTCGACTGGTGAGCAGCAGACGTGAGATCTGCAGCCAGTCGACGGCAGTGGGATCCGGGATGGTGTCTAGGGCGGCCTGTTGGTCCATCAGTACCTCCAGCACGTGCGCCAATTCAGCTTGTCGATTGGCGGCGCGCAGCGGGTTTACGCTACATTTCAGATCAGACCATAATGGCTCCCATGGCCAACCTGATACCTGATTACCAATGCTAATGAGATTTTCTGTATCATAAAATTGCTATGTTAATCAGGAAACAACCATTCTCATGACGCTTCCTGCCCTGGCCCAGGACACGCTCGAACCCCTGATCGCCGCTTTTCGCAGCCGCCGACCGCTTCGCGCCGGGTCGCTGATCATCACGGTGTTTGGCGACACCATCTCGCAGCACGGCAACTGCGTCTGGCTAGGCAGCCTGATCCGCGCCCTGGCGCCGCTCGGTCTGAGCGAGCGCCTGATTCGGACCTCGGTCTATCGCCTGTCCCAGGACGACTGGCTGACCAGCGAGCAGATTGGGCGTCGGTCTTACTACAGCTTCAGCGCCAAGGGCCTTCGTAGCTACCGCAGCGCCGCCCAGCGGATTTACAACCTGGGGCAATCGGTGTGGGACGGACAATGGATGCTCGTGCTGGCCGGATTTCTGACCGACCGGGAGCGCGACGCGCTGCGGCGCGAGCTGCAGTGGCTCGGCTACGGCACGCTCTCTCCGGGCATGATGGCGCACCCGAGCCACGACCGCACCGCGCTCGATGAAACCCTGGCCGACATGAATCTGGCTGGCAAGGTGACGGTCCTTAGCGCCCAAACCGAGGACGATGCCTCGCTGGAAGTGCTCCAGCAGCTCGCGGTGAAAAGCTGGAAGCTGAAGGAGCTGGGTGAGAGCTACCGGGCGTTTTGCAGCGCCTACCAGCCGTCGCTGCAGGCGTTGGAAAACGGCGAGCTGCTGTCAGACCACGCTTGCTTCCTGCTGCGCACGCTGCTGATTCACGACTACCGGCGGCTGCTGCTCCGAGACGCAGACCTCCCCGAGGAGCTTCTGGCCAAAACCTGGCCCGGTCGCGAGGCGCTGGCGCTCACGACCCGGCTCTATCGGCTGCTTGGCCCAACCGTATCGGACTATGTCTGCCACCACCTCGAAGGCAAGTCAGGCCTGTTGCCGGGGCCGGGAGCCGATTTTGCTCAGCGCTTTTCGGCAGGCAGCGCCAGCCAATAGCCCTGCTCCCGGATAACGTGCACGGACACGTCGTATAACTCGCTCAGGCGCGCCCCCGTCAGCAGCCGCTCCGGCGAATCATCCGCTTCGACTCGCCCGGCCTTGAGAAAGATCACCCTTTCAACCTGCGGCAGGATCTCGTGCACATGGTGGGTGGCCAAAACGAGCTTGATGCCGCCGTCCAGCAGCCGGTGAAACTCTTCGAGCAGCGCAAACGCTGCGCCGGGATCAAGGCCAGCCAGCGGCTCATCCAGCACCAGATGCCGGGGCTTTGTCGCCAGCGCGCGAGCCAGCAGGCAGCGGCGCTGCTGGCCGGTCGACATACGGGCATAAAGGGATCGGCCGTTCAGCGAAAAACGATCGAGCAACACATCGGCGGTTTCCTGCTCTTGATCGCTGTAGCGATACACGATGCCCGAGGTACCGAGACTGGCGGAAAACCTAGACAGCACGGCTTCCCGAGCAGTCGCCGCGCTGGGAAAGGTCTGCTGCAGGTCGTGCGAAACCAATCCCAGCTTCGCCTGATAGCGTCGGGTTTCAAAGCGGCTTTCGCCGAGGATCTTCAGCGACGACTCAGGCTTGGGGGCTGGATAAATCTCTCGCGCCAGCAGCTTAAGCAGCGTGGACTTGCCGGCGCCGTTAGGGCCCAGGATCGCCACGTTTTCGTGCTGACCGATCGTGAGGGAAAGGCTAGCAAAGACCTGGGTCGGCCCTCGCCAACATTCGACATTTCTCAGCTCGATGAGCGCGGGCTCTGACACGGCTTGGGTGACCTAAATGCTGCACGAGGAAAACCAGTGTCCTGTTTGGCAAGTTCGTTTTATTTCCGCGCGCGCCTTGGCCCGGGTGGTCCCCGGGCCAAGGCTCGCAACGGGGCTCTGAAACGCAACGAACTTGCCAAACAGGACACTAGACCGGCCGCCATGATGCGCGTCACACTTCTGCGCCGCAAGGCTTCGTAAGATGCGGCTACTGCAGTTTGGCTGGATGTCTTGATGACGCTTCAACTACTCGTGCGCACGTGTCTACGGGCCGCCCTGTTTACCGGGCTGCTCGCCTTTGCGGTTGCGACGGGCCAGGCGGGTCAGAACAGCTCGCCTCGGATCCTGGCGTTCAGCAAGACCGAAGGCTTCCGTCATGGCTCAATCAGCAGCGCGCTGACCGCCATCGAAAACCTAGGCGCCCAACATGGTTTCGCCGTGGACGCCACCGAAGACGCGACGGCTTTCACCGACGCCAACCTGGCGAACTACGCCGCCGTGGCCTTTGTGCTCACCAGCGGCAACGTGCTCAACGACTCACAGCAGGAGGCTTTTGAGCGCTACATCCAGGCGGGCGGCGGCTATGTGGGCGTGCACTCGGCCAGCGATACCGAGTACCAGTGGCCATGGTACGGAGGCCTGGTGGGCGCCTATTTTCAGCGACACCCGGCGCAGCAGACGGCGACTCTGACCGTCGAAGACCCGGACCATCCGTCTACCCGTAACCTGCCTACCACCCTCAGCCGTTTCGACGAATGGTACGACTTTCGAACCAATCCCCGCGGCGCGGTCAACGTACTCATGACCATCGATGAATCGACTTACAACGGCGGTCAGATGGGCCCGGATCACCCGCTGGTTTGGTTTCACGAGTATGACGGCGGCCGTTCCTGGTACACCGCCATGGGCCACACGAGCGCCAGCTATACCGAACCTGAGTTCGTTTCGCATTTGCTCGGCGGCATCCAATATGCCGCCAATCTTGAGGGTCCGCTGACCGTCGACGCCAGCGGTCAATGGTTTGTCCGCCAGAACTCGGGGCGGCCGTTTTTTATGGCGGGCGCCGGCGGACCGGAGGGTTTTCTTTATGAGACTGACGCCCGAAAACAGGAGATTGTGGATCAGCTCGTGGCCAGCGGCGCCAACGCGCTTTATATGCACTCCATCCGGTCATTCGAAGGCGACGGCTATGATTTTGAGGATCCGTTCAACGTCAACAATGACCCCACCAGCGGGATCGCTCCTGGCGTGTTCGACAACTGGCGAAGCTTTCTAACGCAGCTCGATCAGGCCGAGATCGTCACGTGGTTCCACGTGATCGACGACACGGCGCGACCGTGGGGCTGTGACGTGCCGCTCAGCCAGGATGCTGTCGACTACATCGAAGCGCTCGTCAACGCCTTTAAGGACCTAGACCACCTGGTGTGGCTGGCGGGCGAGGAGTACCTCATGGGACGCTGCACCACCGGGGAGGATAATGATCTGATGTCCGCCATCGCCGCGGAAATCCGGCGGCACGACCCGGTGCACCCGATCGGCGTCCATCACAACAACGGCCAGGCCATGCAGTTTGGCACGGATCCCAACGTCAACGTGTTTGCCCAGCAGATCTGCGGAAACGCCAGCACCCGCAGCCCCGCCGGCGTCCACGGCGAGGCTGAGCAGGGCAGCTGGGTGTACGTGATGTCGGAGTGCCACCCCTGGCACCTGAACCTCCTCGGCAATGGGGATCGCACCCCCATCCGGCAATCAAACTGGGGCAGCGCCATGGGCGGGGGCTACGTGCTCCTCTACAACGCCTACGAGTGCGCGGAAGCCGGCCGCCTGTGCAGCCGCGACTCGAATGGCAATCCCACGAGCGCTGTTGACCCACACGACCCCACGCCCGAGATGCTGGCCGATCTTCGCCGGCTGCGCGAGTTTATGGAGGCATCAGGCTTCAGCACGCTGACACCACGAGACGACCTGGCGGCGGCGGACACGCTTTGGGTGCTGGCCAACACGACAACTCAGAATTACGTGCTGTACGACCTCGACTCGCCGGGTTCGATGGGCGTCAGCGGCCTCGCCGTCGGAGGCTACAGCCTGACCTGGTTTGACCCGAGCAGCGGAGCTTCCCTGACCCAGACGCGAAATGCCAGCGACGCGCCGTTTGCTGTGCCTGCGCAGTTCGGTACCGAGGTCGCGCTGCATCTGGCGCCCTCCGGGACGCTCGGCAACCGGGCTCCGCTGGCCAGTCCGGACAGCTACAGCACCGACGTAGACCAAACGCTCATCGTTGCAGCGCCCGGTATCCTGGACAATGACAGCGACCTCGACGGAGACGCGCTGACGGCGGTGCTCGTGGACGACCCGGCGAGCGGCACCCTGGATCTGTCGGACAACGGCGGCTTCAGCTTCACGCCGGCAGCCGGCTTCAGCGGCGCCGTCAGCTTCACCTACGAAGCATCGGACGGCCTGCTGAACTCCCCAACTACCAGCGTCAGCATCAGCGTTGGCCAGCAGCCCATCACGCTGGAGCTGATCGACGCCGCCGGTGACGTCGACGCCGGCCCGCTATCCAACGGCTCAAACCTGGCGCTCGCCACGCTTGGCTTCTCGGAGTTTTCGGTAAGAACCGAACGGCTGCCGCTCGGCACTGCGAGCGTCCGTTTCACGCTGACTGGCCCGGTCTCCGAGAGCCGAACCGAAAACGTTGCGCCCTACACGTTGTTCGGCGACAGCAATGGCGACTTTGCCGGAGCGGTCATCCTGACGGGAAGCTACGCGCTGCGGGTCGAGGCTTTCGCCAGCGCCAACGCCAGCGGCCAGGTACTGGCCGATGTCACGGTGAATTTTTCGGTCAGCGATCTCAGCACGCTCATCTTTTCAGACGGCTTTGAATAGCCCCGCGCCACGCGGCGATCTGGCCGCGCGCCTACGCTGGGGTGGCGCTAAGCGTCAGAGTCCTGCCAGGCCTTGAGCTGCTGAAGAAGACGGTGCTGGACCATGCCGCTGCGCTCAAAGTGTGCAACCGCGTCAGCAAGCGGCGCGGTGGGATCCTCCGCGCTGCGGTCGACCTGGTAGCGGGCATAGGCCAACGCCGCACGGTAGTAAGGTATGAACGGTTGCTGCCTCGCCTGCTGATCTTCGACGCAGACCGCATAGGCGGCGACCACCGCGGGCCAGTTCTGCTCATGAATCATCAGGTCGCCGAGCTGACGGTACGCCGGCAGCCGCGCCGGGTCGTCCGCGGGTAACTCAAGCAGCATCGCTCGGAGCGCGTCAATCGCCGCCTCGGCCTCGCCGAGATGGTAGCGGCTACCCCAATCGGCAACGCGCATAATCTTCAGGCGGGAGTGGTCGGCTGGCAGACTGCCAGCCAGCAGATTCCTGGCCTCGCCGAACGTTGTCACGGCCTCCTGATGCCGATTCGCCCACCCCAGAACGTGCCCCAGGCCCTGCAGCACAAACCCCATGCGGACCGACTGACCGTCGCCGGCGGCTTCCAGGATCGCCGCCGCCTTCCCCTCGTTTTCGATGGCGGCCTCGTAGTCTCCGACATTGGAAAAAGCGGTAGCGACGTTATGGTAATCCACCGCCAGCCTGATGCTCTCAGGCCCGTAAACCTTCTCGCGCTGCGCGAGCACCTGCTGATGCGCCCTAAGACCACCCTGCATATCTCCGCGGCGCCCGGCCAGCGTCGCGAGGCGGTTGTAGTTTACGAGCTTCCGCGCCGCAGCTTCGGTCTCCGGCAGCTTGTCCAGCTCCTGCAGTGAGCGCCGCACCGCCTCCTCGGCCCCATCAAAGTCCTCCCGATCCATCAGCAGCCCGGAGAGCACGGACCAGCTGTAGCTGAGGTCTTTCGGACTCGCGTTTTCCAGCTGCAGCATCAGGTCATGCCCCTGCCGGGCAATGCCGAAGGCCTGTTCGGTGCGTCCGAGCTGCCATAGCCCCTCGGCCGCCACCAGGCTCATGTCGGCAAGCCCGGCCGGATAATCCTGCAGCCGCTCTGACGCCAGCTCGGCCAGGCGAGTGTAGGCCGCCTCGATGACGGCCGGGCCCGACTGATCGTTGGGTGACGTTGTTCGGATCGCATCCACAACCAGATCCTTGACGCGCTCGGTGCGCTCGCGGCTCTGTTCGGCGGAACGATAGGCCAGCGTTGCGGCCACAACACCCGCCGCCAGGGAACCGATTACCACGGCTGTCGCCAGGCGTATGAGCATACGCGGCCGCGCCGTGGCAATTGCCCTGAGCTGTTCCACCACCTCTGATGCGTCGGGACGCTCGTCAGGATCGGCGGAAAGCATCCGCCGCAGCAGCCGCCGCCAGCGCCGGGCAACAGATTCGAAACTTACCGTGGCTCCACCCCGGTGTAGCGCGTCAAGCGATTCAAAAGACTCTGCTTCAACCGGAAACCGACTCAGCAGCGCAAAATAAAGCGTGGCGCCCAGGCCGTAGATGTCGGTGGCAGCCGTCGCGGGACCGCCGGTGAACTGCTCCGGCGCCATTACCAGCGGCGAGCCGGCGCTGGACGTTTGCTGTTCCAATCCCTGAGCAGCCCCGAAGTCCATCAACACCGGCGTCCCGTCGGTCTGAATCATGATATTGGCAGGCTTGATGTCGCCATGCACCATGCCGCGGCGGTGGATCAACGTGAGCGCGTCTCCCAGCCCCAGCGCCATCTCCACCGCCCGCTTCGGGCTCAGATGACACTGATCGTCGATGACCTGCTGCAGCGTGCTGCCCTCGAGCAGGTCTGACCAGATGCCGGTACGGCCATCTGCGCTGTCGGCCCCGTGCACCGCCAGGATGTTGACGTGGCGCACCCGGGCCATCTGCTGTGCCTCGGCGATCAGCTGACGGTCGCGGCTTTCGCTGACGCGGCCGTCGCGGATCAGCTTCAGGGCCACGCGCCGGCGCAGCACGGTGTCCCAGGCCTGATAAACCGTGCCGAACCCTCCCTGCCCCAGCTCTCGTTCGACCCGCAGGTGGCGCCACTCAAAAAGACAGGGGGCCTCGGATTCCGGCATCGCCAATGCGGCTCGATGTGCATTAGCGATCCGGCCCAGGCCGGCCAGGTTGCTGCTGACTCGGTCGGTATCATCGACGCCCTCCGGCAGGGACTCGCCGGCTGTGGCGCCAGCCGCCGAGTCAGCGATACGCGCCGCCAGCGCCTCCTGTTCAGGCGTCATCGTCGGCGGGACCGGTCGGCATGTTCTCCGCGAGTTCGGCCAGCGCCCGCACGATCATCATACGCGTCGAGTTGGCTGAGGAACGCTCAAGCTCCCGGGCGATTTCCTCGTACGTCATCCCAAACTCGATGCGCATGATGATAGCCACCCGCTTTTCCTCCGGCAGCTTGGAGAGCGCGTCTTCATAGGCGGACATCAGCTCCCCGCCCACGGCGTTTTCCACCACCGAAACCTCGCTGGCGATCCGCTCCTCGGTGAGCGGCAGCTGGTTGGGTCGACGGGTGAGGCGCCGGATTTCATCGCGTAATACGTTCATCAAGATGGCCCGCAGATAGGCCAGAAAAGCGCCCGGCTTCTCCGCTTCAAAACTGTCCAGCTTGTTTAACGCTCGCATGAACGTGACCTGCACAAGATCGTCGGTTTCCGACAGATCTCGAACGTATGCCGGCAGCCGGCCGTGGGCCCACTGGCGCATTAATGGCAGATAGCGCTCGACCAGACGATCGCGCGCGGCGCTATCGCCGTCTCGATAAAGGCGGATCAGCTGGGTCGTATTGGAAAGCGCTTCAGCCAAACGTCGGGCCGAAGAGGTGGGCGGCGGCCATGCTGCCCGGGGATAAATCGATCACTGGCTTGCGGCTTCCCTGCGGGTTTGAAGCTCACATTCTAGCGACTCGCAGTAGGAATTCGACCGAGCCCGAGTCCACCGCAGATCTGAATTGATGGGGTCAGAGTAAAGGGACAGAGTAAACGCGGTTTACTCTGTCCCTTTACTCTGACCCCAAAGAACATGGCCAGTGTCTCCATGACCCGGAAGAACGCCCCGGTCGCAATAGCGGCCGGGGCGATGACGGATTGGGTCCGTCGAGAGGAACTACAGCTCAGCCAGCCACTCGTCGTCCGACTCTTCCGTGATGCCTTCGAACAGCGGCGTCGTCATATAGCGTTCGCCGGTGTCCGGCAGCATTACCAGGATGGTGTCGCCGGCGCTGGCTTTCTCGGCGACCTGTAGGCCGGCAGCGAGCGTGGCGCCACCGGAGATACCGGTAAAGATGCCCTCGTGCGTCGACAGGTGACGTGAGGCCGCGATGGACTCCTCGTCGGTGACCAGCACCATATCGTCGTACACCTCGCGGTTGAGCACCCCGGGAATGAAATCCGGCGTCCAGCCCTGAATCTTGTGTGGCGCCCAGTCGTTGCCGGACAGCAGCGCGGCACCCGCCGGCTCGGTAGCCACAATCTTAACCTCGGGTCGCGCCAGCTTGATCATCTCTCCGGCGCCGGTCATGGTGCCGCCGGTACCCCAGCCGGTCACCCAGTAGTCCAGCTGGCGGTTGGCGAAGTCGCGCAGGATTTCCGGGCCGGTGGTGTTGCGGTGGTAAGCGGGGTTCGCCGGGTTTTCGAACTGGCTCGCCCAGAACCAGCCGTGCGTCTCCGCCAGCTCTTTCGCGCGCTTGACCATGCCCGTACCGCGTTCAGCGGCGGGCGTCAGAATCACTTTTGCCCCCAGGGCTTTCATGATCTTGCGCCGCTCGATGGAAAATGTTTCGACCATGGTGGCCACAAACGGATACCCTTTGGCAGCGCAAACCATCGCCAGCGCAATACCGGTGTTTCCGGAGGTGGCCTCTACAACGGTCTGGCCGGGTTTCAGCGCGCCGCGCTTCTCCGCGTCTTCGATGATGGCGTAGGCGAGTCGGTCTTTCACCGAGCTCAGCGGATTAAACGCCTCACACTTCACAAAGATGTCCACATTATCCGGGCCGGTGCGCGTGAGTTTGACCACCGGCGTGTTGCCAATGGTGTCCAGAATCGAGTCGTAAATCATGTTGTTTCCTTCACTATTCTTGTTGAAAGCTGCCCTGGCCGGAGCCGGTTTGCCGTCGCTGCCGCTGAACGGACCTGACCGAGCAATCCTTATGCCGCTTGACCCCTAGGGCTCACACAACAGCCAGTGGACCTATTCGATTTCTTGTCTGAGCAGCCCACTACGCTGCTTTGTGGCCCACAGACGCCAGGGCTGGTGCAAATGTCTCAGTGACCTTCGATTCTGGCATCTTTTGCAACACCTGACCCAGGATCAGCAGCGCTGGCGACTGGACGTCGAAACGCTCCGCCGCCTGATCCACGGTTTCCAGCGTCGACCGAATCACCCGCTGCCCTTTTCGAGAGCCATTTTCAATGAGTGCTGCCGGAGTCTCCAGCGCTTTGCCATCGGCAATGAGGCGCTCTTTGAGAATCGCCAGCTGCCGGATCGGCATATAAAACACCAGCGTTTGGCCGTCGTGCGCCATCCCGCGCGTATCCAGGCATTCTAGCTGCTTCTGACAATGGGCCGTCGCCAGGACGACCGAGTGCGCCAGTTCTCGGTGAGTGAGACTGATCCCAGCGGCAGCGGCACAGCCGGCGGCTGCCGTGACCCCCGGAACCAGCTCGACAGAAATGTCCGCTTCGTGCGCAGCATCCAGCTCCTCTCCCGCGCGGGCGAAGAGCGTGGGATCACCGCCTTTGAGCCGGCAAACGACCTTGCCCGCCTTCGCGTGGCTGACGATCAGTTGATTGATCTGCGCCTGACTGAAGGAGTGGTGGCCCGCCTGCTTGCCAACATTGATGAATTCTGCGTCGCGCCGGGCTCGCTCCAGGATGCCCGGACCCACCAGCCGGTCGTAAATGACCACGTCCGCCTGCTGCAGAACCTGAGCGGCCTTGAGCGTCAGCAGGTCCGGATCACCAGGACCCGCTCCCACCAGCCAGATCCGCCCGTTATCGGTTTCCGCCTGCTGCAGCTCTTCATCGATCACCTGTTCGGGATCAGCGTCACCCTGTAAACCACGCGTCACGATCCGCTCCCAGACGTGCCGTCGCGGCAGAAGGTCCGGAATCTGCGCGGCGATCCGATCGCGTGCCCGGCGCGCTGCCAGCGCCAGTTCGCCGAGCCGGTCGGGCAGCAGGTTTTCCAGCCAGGCACGCACGCGCCGCGCCAGCACGGGCATGGCACCACCAGAGCTGATCGCCACCACCAGCGGCGAGCGATCGACGATCGCCGGGGAGATGTAGTTACAGAGCGCCGGTTGGTCAACAACGTTCACCAGCAGGCCGCGCTCGCTAGCGACCTTAGCCACCTGAGCGTTGACGGAGTCGTCGTCGGTGGCAGCGATCACCAGCGCCACGTCCTCCAGGTGGTCCGGGACAAAGCGCTCCGCGAACCAGGCCAGCTCGTGGCGGTCGACGCGCTCCTGAAGCTCCTCACAGAGCTCCGGCGAGACCACCGTGATGCGGTCCGCGGCCCTCGCCAGCAGACGGATTTTGCGGGCGGCAATCTCACCCCCACCCACGACCAGGCACTTGCGCCCCTTGAGGTCGGCAAAAATTGGCAGGTATTCCATGGAAGTTTTCGGGCGATATGACGGTCCTACACCATAGGCGGGACAATCACCGGTTGGGAAATAATCTTTTCCCCCGCGCTTTAGACGATTTGGTTATATTGGACCAGCGGAACTTGCGCCGGAATTCCTCCCGCCGTTAACTGCGCTTATGAAGCTTCGACAACTCGAATACCTCCTGGCCATCGTCGACAACGGTTTGAATATCACCGCTGCCGCCGAGCGGCTCTACACCTCACAACCGGGGGTCAGCAAACAGATCCGCTTGCTGGAAGACGAGCTGGGCTTCACGCTGTTCGCCCGCAAGGGCAAAGCGCTCGGGTCGCTGACTGCCGAGGGCAGCCAGGTGGTGGATCGGGCCCGCCGGGTGCTGCAGGAGGTGCAGCACATCCGGTCGCTGTCGGACGAGATCTATCACCAGAAGCGCGGCGCACTGCATATCGGCACGACCCACACCCAGGCCCGCTACGTGCTGCCAGAGGTGATCAACGCGTTCCGCCAGCAGTATCCGAATGTGTCGCTCAATCTGCATCAGGGCACCAGTGAACAGATCGCGGACATGGTCACCGAAAAGCAGGTGGACTTCGCTATCGCCACCGGCGCCCATTCGCTCTTCCCTTCGCTCGTGATGCTGCCCTGCTACCGGTGGGATCGGTCGATCATCGTGCCGACCGACCACGAGCTTGCGCAGGACGACGAACCACTGACGCTCGAACGGCTGGCGCAGTTTCCGCTGGTGACCTACGTCTTCAGCTTTAGCGGTGAATCGTCGCTCAAGCGGGCCTTCACGGATCGAGGGCTGGTGCCCGAGGTGGTGTTCACGGCACGCGACGCCGATGTGATCAAGACTTACGTGAAGATGGGCATGGGCGTGGGCATCATCGCCTCGATGGCACAAGACTGCGAAGAGAGCGGCCTAAAGGCGCTGGAGATTCCCGGACTGTTCCCACGCTCCACGACCTGGATCGGGTTCCGCCGCGATACGGTGCTGACCAAGTTTATGTACGACTTTATCGAAGGGTTTGCGCCGCACCTCGATCAGGACCGAGTTCGGGAAGCAGTTCAGCTTCCGGAGCAGACCGACATTGAATCGCTGTTCGAGGGCACTACGTTACCACTTAAGGGGCGCTGCGCCGAGGACGTGGCGGAAGCGGAGTACGCCGCCACGCAGTAACCATCGCCCGCTGGCGCGGTCTTGGAAAATGTGTATGATGTCGCTCCCACCTCGGCGGGCGATTAGCTCAGTTGGGAGAGCGCTGCAGTCACATTGCAGAGGTCACTGGTTCGAGCCCAGTATCGCCCACCAATCAATTCAATCGGATAGACAATTCTCTGCTTTGAACAGCCTTCCATACGAAGGGATTTAAGAGGACTTTTCATCCGTCCCTCGGATCATCGTCAGGGTTGGCGACTCAGCTTCGCTAACAAGTCGATCTGCTGAAATGTTTGTGGCGTGACATGCCCGCTTTTGAACGGACGTGGCACTGAGTCCTGGCCCATTGCATTAGGAATCCCTGGTTTTTCGGGTAGAAGTGATTGACTCGAATCTCGTTGCTCTCGAAAACGATGTCACTTTCGCTGAAGGTTGCTTGAGCGACAACGCCGCCTGCTAACGATAATCCGATCAATCAGGCAGGCAGCGTTCGCCGGCCCGCAGGGATAGATGCCCTTTTTTTATCTCAGAAAAGTGAACCGCGCCTAGCAACGAGCGAGATATTGCAATTCCAAGTCAGCCGACTGTGATCGAATACACGAAGCTCAAAGACCGCTCGATCTCGCGCAGACGATCTCCTTACCCACGGGAAGAACGGAGCTGGTCATTCGTCGATCGATCATAGATTGCGGTAATGCGTCGGCAAACTGCCGACCATTTTCGGTTTCCGGTTCTGCCGGTGGCGGCTATCGCTAGCTCGCTGGCTTGCGCATCGCTTTGAAGCGATCGAAATTGCGGACCACGCCTTCCCAAGGGTCAGCCTTGTCGAAGTAGTTGCTTTGTTCCTTTTCGATGTAGCTGAGCAGCGGCCGCGGCGCATCTTGGTAGCTGCGCAGCTTGGCTCCGACGCCGCGCCACATCACAAACCCCGGCTTTCCATCCATCAAGAGCCAAGGTTCCCACGACAATACGGACGACCAAAAAAGCGTGTAGTCGGCCTGAGTAAGCTCAGGGTTGGCGAGTTGGTCGACTGTCGATGAGTAGGTCGTCTCGCTGGCAAAACGAAATGCGTCACCCGATGATTCACGGGGCCAGGTTTCCCGCGGCAACGGAGACGGAAATTCGCCGCCACCGCCCTCCGTTAGCCAGATCTGATTACCCAGGGATTGCCAATCCAGGTCATACGGTTTTGCTTCCTGAGTGTCCCCTTCCCCGGATATGGCTGATAGGCCCGCTTCGGTGAACAGCTGCTCGCCACCGCCATACTTATAGTGGAATGGCTCCACCGTTTCTCCGGTGAACGGATTGACCATCGTATCGATCGGTTCGCCGCTTTCCAGATCACTGAAGTAGCCAACGTCGAACGATTTGCGGCGATAGCTTTGGCCCTTTGGATTCCATTGGTGGCGAGCAAGACCGCCGAAACCACACAGCGCTTCAGGGACTCGGTCAGGCGCCATGCCCCACAAAGTGCCAGAAAAAGCGACATAGACATTCGACTCCCTGAGGCTCCCCAACAGTTTGATGTAGTTGTTGAGGATTCCGCCGGGTGTCGCCAAATCCAGGCTCTTAAGGCCTTGCGCATTTGCCGCTGAGTCGATGCCCACGGTCATTGCAAGGCCTAGGCCAGCCCCAGACTGCAACAAAGTGCGGCGCTTCATGGTAGCAATTGACATACGTAGCTCCCGTTGAGCCTAGGTACGGTGTTTCTTCATCGAGTTGTTATGACGCTATGTCATTATAAGTAGGGGACGAAATCGCCTCTAGTCCAAGCGCCGGACGGTGTCTCGTGTAGCGTTACCGCGACCGCACCCCCCGGAGCGTTTAGGAATGAATACCCGTGTTCAGCCTTGTGCCTATCCTGGCCTTCGGCCACACCTTGACCTAGAGCAACGCTTCAACTGCTCCTAGCATCGCTTGCCAGTCAGCCTCGAGTGCTTCAAGAGTCTTTCCTGTGACTGCTTCTAAGTCGGTGCCGTGATAGATCCGAAAATAGGCGTCCAAACCATAATTCTCAATCAGGAACTGCGTAAAGGCGCCTTCCTGAAGATAGGCAAGCTTACGACCGGTACGGCTTTTGGTTTTGCGCCGCGTCGCTTCGGTTTCGGCTAGCTTCAGGTAGCCACCATGTTCGGAAGCAACTCTGGCAGTCGCAACATAAAGATCCTCGCCAAAGTCCGGGTAATTGGGCGTGGGCCCAAACCTATGCTGAAGAAAGACAGCCAGACCATCGTCGTAGAATCGATCACGATTTTGGCGATTGAAGCTGGCGGCTAAGACATGCGTAATTTCGTGAATCAGGCCGATATCTGTGCGCCCATCTTTCACCTCGTTGTAGATATTCAGGATACGAGCTTCCGGCAGGCGAATTGTTGCGCCTCGCTGGTAAGGGGTTTGCTGGTCAGGATCGATCAGGATCTCGATCGGCGTATCGTACGGCTCACCCGCATAGGTCTCCGCCTGAGCGAGAAAGGCTCTGACGACCGCAAACCCAGCTTCAGCCCGCGTCGCCACCATTTCGACTGCCTCGACCGGGATCGCCTTCGTGTAGCGCAAGGTAAGCTCGCCATGAGTTTTCGTAAGTTCTAGCCCGCACGCAGCCAAAGGCGTGAGGCTCAGGATCAAGCCGAAAAAAACTAACCGATGCATGTGCATAGTCGACTCCAGAAATCTCATCTCGCTGAGCGTAACCCATCAGATCAATAGATCAATGCTCGGCACCCAAGTCGCTTAGCCTCGGGTTGGCGTGTCGTTCGACCGATTCTTTGGCCTTCGCGGGGGCCAGCAAAGTTTTGGTCGACCAATTCGTATTGGGTCGGACGGCGAACTCTGAACCTGCCCCTCAAATTGACGCAGATTGGCTCACTCGGAAGAGGAGTATCGAAGGAACTCTGTTGGACCTAGTTGTACTTGGCTGTGCGAAATCCGCAACGGATCGCTCGAGAATGGCTAATAAAAACAATCAGTTAACGACACAATCGGGCTGTCACATTGCAGAGATCACTGGTTCGAGCCCAGTATCGCCCACCATCTCCAGTTGCCTGTGCTGACGCCGCTCAACACGATCTTGCGGCGTCGGCTGAGCCTATGCTCACTTACCGAACCTCAAACCATTCGTAGCGCATACTCGCGAGATCACCTTTACCGACCGCCTGGACACAGTTGAGCCAGCCGTAGCGTTTGTCGGAAGTTTCAAAGGTCGGGGCTACGTAAAACGGAGCAGAGCCGATTCCTTTTGTCACATCGGATCGCCCGCGATATTGAAGGTATATGAGCGCGCCATCGTTCGTTTCGACCGTCGCTCGAACGTCGACTGTGGCAACGCCCCCCGCAACGGTCAGCCAGTCTGCGGCAGCGTCTCCAACCAGCTTCGCGTTCAGACGGTCGCCAGAGATTGCCATCGATAGGATGCGCACAACCGTACGATTGCCGCTCGGGCCCTCACCAATGGTTACCGGAGACGCGAGCGTGAGGTCGACGGCGCAAAGGGGAATCAGAACCGGATTTGAGGTCGAGCTAGTGTTCATCATTCAATGGTACCAAGACACTGCGTCAGTGCTTCGGCGCCAGTTCTAGCGAAGAGGTCAATAGCCGTGGGGTCAGGACCAAGAGCGAGGTCAATCTGTTACGGCTCGTTTCGGGGTTTCTTTCCTGTTCTTTGACTTGGCACTTGGAGCCGACCCAGTTGCAATCTGAAACTGACGATTTGCCCGAGTAGTGAGAGCAACTAGGGCCATCCGCCAGTTAAGATCAGGCGGCCATGTCTCGCAGGGTCCGCTGCAGGATTCGGTGTTCAGCCTCAAACACAGCAACAGACCAGTCGATGCCAGCCCGCTTGGCCACGTCGATCTTTAGCTCAAGATCGTGGAGCCGGCGCTCGACGTGAGGAACCAACTCTTTCGCTCGGATCTCGGCAGGCAGGTTTTTGCACAGAACCCCTATCAGGTAACTCTGTGCCATGACGGTGCCTTGTAGCGAAGGCATCGTTTCGTCTTCGATCATTGGTGGGGGCGCTCCGATGTGCGGATCTACTCATCAGGAGATGAAATTACCGCTTACCGGCGACCATTTCTGTGATGGGTTTGCCTTGTCGCGACCTGGTTACAATCTTTCACCCGGCTCGGGTTTTCAAAGAGTGGAAAACAACGGTTTAGCCGAGGGGTCAGGGGCCCATTGCCTTCAGTCATGCCATGTGGACGTGTTTCAAGACAGCTAGCGAAGAAAACGCCTCAGTAACCGCTTCTGAGAAGCGTTCCATGGTGTTCGGGGATGACCTGATGTCCCCAAGAACAAGGTTAAAGCGGTGAACGTCATCATGACTGGGCAGATCCCTCATACGGCGAAGCCACGCCTGCATGCGTTCCATGCCTGATAAATCCAACAGATTCGCTTCTTGCAGTTGCCAGATCTCTTCATAGCAGGCTAGATCCGCAATGGTGGCGTGGGAGGTTCCGGCGATAAACCCGTGATCGCCGAGATAGGCCTGTTCGAGGAATTCAATGACCTGAGCAAGCAGCTGTTGCCCGGTCGCCAAACCATCTTGGTCATCCATGGATGACTGAATACAGATGTCGTTGACGTAACTTAGCGGGTTAGAGGTGGGGTTTCCGCCGAACGCGACGAGCACATGGGGAGCCATGAGTTTTGTTGTTGCGAGCCGCGTGAGCGTGTGATGCACGTGAAGGTACTGGGCTACCCGTGCCCTTAGCCGTAGGTCTTCAGGATACATATCTCTCCAGTGATGTTTCTCGGCGAGATAGCTTAGGATCGCGGGCATTTCGGATAATACGAAGCCTTCATCATCGATGACCGGAAGCTGTCCTCGTTGACTGATAGACCTTTCTTCATTTGGGTCAGGCGCCACCAATCTGATCGGCAGCTCGTGAAGAACGCAAGCCCAGATTACTGATCGGGACGGTTGGCTGGCCGGGTGTCCGTATAACTTGAGCACATCTCCTCCTGAAGTGGCGAGCGTTCCATCTTAGCGGACTCCCACAGCCGCTCCGTTCGGTAGCCGACAAACAGAAAAGCCAGTCATATGGATAGCTCTAGCCGAGGGTTCGGGACCAGGTGCCAGGTCAGAATGTTACGAGTCGCTCTGGATTTCTTTCCTGATCTTGAATACCTGGCTTCGCAAACGATACATACTACTAGGATGCTCGCCGGGTGCCGGGCCTGCTCTTTAGCAGACGGGGTACTTGGTGATGACCCCTCGGCTACTCGTAGACAAGTCTTCCCGCTGCGATGTCTGCGGGACGCCAGAGAATCTCCGCCCCCAAAGCTCTAATGGCGTCTCGAGTTTCTCCTGCGCGCCCGCAGGGCGCGCAGGAGCGCCGGGTGGATCGCGCCAGGCTAGCGAAACCGCATGGCTTTCTCGGCGACCGGCGCCAAGGCCTGACACAGCGCCTCAGTGCCCGGAATAACCCGCTCGATGGGGAATTCGCCGGCACCACCCGCATCGAATGCGTAGGTCACGGTGGCAGCGTTGCAGCCCGAAAACTCGAACCGCATCGTGCCGACCGGCACCGTGTCTACCGCGGTTTCCTCGTCGAAGCGCCCACCGCTGGACTGAAAGAGCATGGCGTCTACAGCGTTGCCTTGATAGTCGCCGCTGGCGGTATACCAGCGGGTAGACCCGTCGGCGCCTTCAGCATCATTGGCGTAGGTGAACCAGGCGGCGAAAAAAAACGCGCTGTCTGGGTTAACGTCCAGGAGCAGGCCTGATCCGCTGGTCACCGGGTAGAACCACGCGCCCGATACTCCCTGGTTGATTTCAAACGCATTGCCGTCAGAGAGGGTAATCGCTCGAACCCCTCCGTTGGCCTGGAATTCCGACACATAGACGGTGCCCAGATCGGGCGAGACCGTAATTCCATTGGTTCCCAGAAACGTGGCGGTAGCAGCGTCACCGTCGTTGGTTCCATTTTGCCCAGTGCCGGCGAGTTCGTTGATGGTGCCATCAAGCGTAACGGTCACCACGCGATTGACACCGAGCGTGGCGTAAATGGTGTCGGCTCCTATGGCGATGTACCCAACCTGATTACCGGGTTGGGCGATGAGTGTTTGATTCCCATCACCGTCAAAGCGAATGATCTTTCCGTCGTTAAAATTTCCGGTGTAGAGCCGCCCCTGGCTGTCAAAGGCCACGCCTGCGGGCCCGTTGATCTCCCCCCCGCTGGCAAAGACCGAGACAGTGCCGTCCGAGGCGACGCGGGAGATGCGGCTGAGATTGTAATCCGCCACAAAGAGGTCGCCGCCCTCATCAAACACCAGGCCTGCGGCCAAAGAAAATCCGGTGGCGTAGTTGGACGTCTGCCCGTCCGGCGTACGCTGCACCACACGTTGACTGCTGGAAACATAAAAGTTGCCGTCGCCGTCGAATACGGTGCCAAGCGGAAATTCCAGATTGGTCAGAAAGGTCTGCACATCACCATCAGTAATGCGAAACACCCGATTGCCATTGGGTTGGGACACGTAGACTGACCCGTCAGGCCCCACCTCCAGCCCGTCAAGGCCGCCCTGGCCTGTGGTGATCGTCGAGACGGTTGTTGCCCCAGTGGATCCTGCTGCCCCAATCGCCACGCACAACACACCCGCCGCCAAAATTCTCTTTAGATTCATCCCCGTTGTCTTCCTCGCTACGAAAAGAACGGTAGTTGTTTCACAGGGGTCGCAGCACAACAATGAGCATGGGCCCAAATGGCGTGTTGATGGGACGAATCGCGTCCAGCAGGGGGTGAACACAAATCTGCTTGAACCCAGGGGCGCGCTGTACGACAGTGCGCAGCAGAAAAGGCAGTCATCTAAGGGTGCATCCAGTCATTCCCGCATTCTCCAACCCAACCGAAGTCCGCAGGGATACCTCTGCTCTCATGAGTGCCACTCCACTCTCAAGGGGAGTCTTGATTGCGGTTGGCACCTTCTGGATGGCGGTCGGCGGCTTGTATCTCCTATCGGTCATTCTGAACGCTCAGAAATTTGATCAGCCGTTCGAAGTGACTTTTCGAATATTCCTGGGCAACCAGGGCATCTATCTGTGCTGGGCAGCATTCAACATCCTGATGATCAGCGTTCTGCGGCGCGTGAGCCGCGATGGCGGCTGGGCTCAGCTTGCCGTTTTGGTCGGCACCGTTGGCCTGGTTTGGCTGCCCGTTAATCTTTGGCTGGACGGCACCATTGCGGACTGGACCTTTCAGCGCGACTCCCGGTCGGCTTTGGAACTGTTTGCACAGACCAACTTCTTCTCCGTCTTTTTTGTCGTGATGCTTTATCTCCTGGTGGTGTTTGCCAGCCTGGGGTGGACCTACATTGAGCGGTGGCAAGCGGCGCGGGAAGCGGCGCTGCGCCTCGAAGGCGAACGGGTTTCTGATCAGCTGGAGCTTGCCGACCTGCGCATGCAGCTGCTCAGGTCTCAGCTAAGCCCCCACTTCCTGTTCAACGCATTAGGGTCCATCAGCGGACTCATCCGCACCGCGTCATCTGCCGAAGCCAATACGGCGATCCAGAACCTTGGCGACATGCTGCGGTTTTCTCTAGCAACCAGCGATGAACCGCTGATCCTGCTCGAAGACGAACTCACGTTCTGCAACCGCTACCTCGCGCTCCAAAAGCTGAGATTTGGCGGCCGTTTTGAATCCATCATCGACGCAGGGGACATCCCGCCCGGCACAACCTGCCCGCCCTTTGTGCTGCAGACCCTGCTCGAAAACGCGTTTGTTCATGGCGTCGAAACGCGTCAGGAGCCATCGATAATCAACACCCGGATTCGGGTTAACGACACCGCAGTGTTTCTCGAGGTCAGCAACCCGGTAGCAGCGACGTCAGTCAAGAACGGTGCCGGCCTTGGCATAGCGCTCACCAATCTGCGCCATCGGCTTCGCCTTTTGTTCAGCGAAGAGTCGACGGTTTCGGCAGAGGTAGCAGATGGTCGCTTTGAAGCAACTGTAACGTTGCCCCGCAGCATCAGCGACGACCCATGAGTCGCAACGAACCTCAAACCATCACCGCGGTCATCGTCGACGATGAGCCACTGGCCCGGACCAATGTTCGGGAGGCGCTTCGACCATTCCAGCAGTGGCAGGTTGTTGGTGAGCTAGCCGGCGGCGAGGGGGTTTTGGAGATGGTGCAGAAGCTACAGCCACAGGTGATCTTTCTGGATGTGCAGATGCCTGGCGCCAGCGGCATTGAGGTGGGTCGACAGCTGCTCACCCTGAAGGAGCCACCGCTCATCGTCTTTGTTACGGCGTACGATCAGTACGCCATTTCCGCTTTTGAGCTGTTCGCCTTCGACTACATCCTGAAACCCTTCGACGACGAACGATTCAACCGCACCGTCGAACGTATCGAGCTTTGTCTGGCAGAAGACGAAACCCGCCGCAGCGTTCGGCGTCAGCAATCCGGCTACCGCGATCCCAAGAAGCCGCTAGACCGACTCGTGATTCGCTCGGTGGGCTCGATCCGCATTATTGATGTCGTCGACGTGTTCTGGCTTCGGGCCAGCGGGAATTATGTGGAAGTGGGGCACAGAGACGGAGTACACCTGCAGCGGGTGCCGCTGTCTTTTCTGGAAGATCATCTCGACCCCAACCGCTTTTGCCGCACGCATCGCAGCGCCATTGTGGCGCTGAATGAGGTGAAAGAATATCGCCATGTTTCCGATGACAGCGGCCAGGTGATTACCCGCGACGGTACGGAGATTCCGGTGAGTGCCAGCTATCGGTCGGTCCTATTCGAAAAGCTTGGTATCGACTGATCTGGCGTCTGGTGAACCTGAATGCTTTGGAGCTATCGCGCGGCCTGTCCGGAGGCAAATAGTGAAGTGGGCTGCGCCGTGTAGCGAGGACTGGTGAAATCCTGAGGGACAGGACCCGCGGATTTGTTGTTACCTAGTTCGATTTTTCTCAGAATAGCCGTTCTTCAAACCCGTCGGTAAACGCCTGTTCATTTGAGGAAACCGCGAAATTCACGACGGTGTCTCCAAACTCCATTCCCATGGCGGGAACGGGCGGCGCGATCCAGGTCTCAGACAGCAGGCTGACCACCACTGCCCCAGGGTTCACCACAAACTGATAGGCGCCGACGCTGTTTGATATGGCAGCAACTTGACCGTCTTGAAGCACAATGACACCAGGGACGGGGTTGCCGTTTCCCTGTTCGGTGATCGTCCCCCGAATCCTTGCCACACCGGGAGCCGGAGGCGGATAGGCCGTGGCAGTGCAGGTTCGATTGCGGCTAAACGCGTCGGTTTTATATCGCTCCTGAAACTGATAGTCGACGGGGTCTGAAGCCACAATGGCAACGCTCGGGCAGTTCCTAATCCTGACCAAGCCTGGCTCATGAGAAAATTCCAGCGGAGCGCTGACACCACATGAACCCAGCGTCTGATTAGGCTGCGCCCGGGGGTGGGTGAAGATTGCAGGCCCAAAGAACTCTACGATTGGTTGGAAACGCGGGTCGGCGTCAGGCGAAGACAACAGATACCCATCTACGCGGGTCTCATCATCGGCATCGAGAAAGATCCAGTCCACATCACTATCACTGTGAAAGGTCCGATCAACACCGTCGGGGAATTCGACGGGCCGCGCGCTGCTGGCAAGGTTGTCATTTTCGAAGCGGTCCCGTGACAGCGGCGCCAACAGATTGAGTCTCTCTACCTGGGATGGTTCCAGGGCAGAATCAAAGAGCTGCAGCCGGACCACCGACAGGTCGAGATTCTGAGAATTGGCCGTGACTTGATCATCCCGGAAAAAGTGCAGCTGCCCATCGCCGGAGATCAACCCATCGCCCGGGGCCTGGAGTGAAAACTCCAGCTCTCCATCAACGTAAACCCGAATCTCGTCAGATAAATCTCCGAAATTCGGCTCGCGCTCGGAGGCCCGTGAGATCACGATCTGATGATAACCGGCAGCAGCCAGTGCCAAGCTGTTGGCTCCAGCAGCCGCGCTATCACCGAGAAAGTTGATCGAGGGGCCAGTCGCCCCACCGGCCACGTAAATGCCAGCATCGGATGTGAGATTGGAAAAATCCAGCAGCTTGGCCTGCTCTCCCTCAGCCACTGAGCCGAAATTGATGGTCATGACCACGGTGTACTCTGCCGCAAACAGTAATGATCCAACGTCGAGTCGCAGGCCCGTTCCTGCATCCACGCTCAGCGCCGGGCGACTCTCATCGTTTACGGTATCCAGCGAAAAAATGTTGACGCCCAGATCGATCAGCGCCGGCGCGCTCGCCAGGCTGCTGCTCAGCGATTCTTGAAAACGATAGTCTGCTACCGGAGTGGGCCCGTATTGAGCGAAGCAAGCCTGAAAACCAATATCGAAGCCGCCCTCTACGATGGGGTCTGCTCCAGGAGAAGGGCAGCCGGGCGAAAAAAGATCAGCGCCGCCCGCGTATTCGTTTGCGGCGTTTCTGATTGCCGCACACCGAGGCAAAATGGCGTAAACCCGGTGATCAAAGGGAACAGTCACGCCGTTGGAGCCACGACTGTATTCATAGCAGTTGGGCACCGGGTCAAGCTCCAGGCACGCTTCGAGCAGGAATTGCGGCGCCAAATCGAAGACCGCCAGCGCGTCGGCGCCGGTAGCGGCCTGGCTGGTTGTCGGCAGCTGGTCGTAAATGTAGATTTCCGCAGGTGGATCGACCTCAGCCGAATCAAAATCGATGACCAGACGCTGAAGCGTCACCTGACCGTTGAACCCCCGCGGTGGCCCAACCGACTCATTACCCCGAACTGATGGCGTAAAGCTTTGACCCTGAACGAAGAACGCGGAGTTAGGCGTCTGATTGCCGATTTCGTGGGCAGTCAACGAACCGGCCGTAACCATCGCAGCACAAAGCAGGAGTCTTTTTAGGCGGAGATACATGTTCAATTTGCCGGTTCGCTGCAGAGGCGTGCCGCCAGGCTATTCAACCTCTTTTCGTCAAATTACCCCATCAGACGCAGCAAAGGCGCGGTTAATGAGCCAGATTCTGCTGAAATGCTCGCCTGGCCACTGAACGGTTTGCTGGAAATCAGCATTCTGCGAGGCAACACAAATTTGCCGCCGCAAGCTAGAGCGCATTGTGGGGTGTGCGGGTTTCTCGTTCAATGCCGTTGTTATGCATAAAGCTTTAGTAGAGTAACCCCATGACAAGCCATACCGGACTGGATTTCAAACAACGAAGTGGATTCTTCAGAGGACTACTTTGCATCCATCTGCTGGCGATCGCGTTCCCGCTTAGCAGCAGCGCCCAGATTGTGCTGCCCACCTATCTGCAGGTGGTGGTTGGGACAACATCGGACGGCGCCAACGCGACGGGCTGTTCTTTGCGCCAGGCTCTGGCGACGGTTGCAACCGATGCCAACGTGGGGGATTGCCAGCGCCAACGGCTGGCGGGGGATCGGCCCAATCAGATCCTCTTTGACGCCGCCATCGTGCCCGGCCAGATCATTTTGACGCAGCAGCTAGATGTCACCGCGGATACGGCGATCAACGGACCGGGCCAAGAGGTATTCCAGATCTCTGGCGTAGGAGCCCATCGCATCTTCCAGGTCAGCACCGCGGAGCTTGTCGTGCGCAATATCACCCTGACGCAGGGCAGCGCCATAACCGACGGCGGCGCTATTCTCAGCGATGGACCGGTGACCGTTTCCAACAGCCGAATTATCAACTCCAGGGCCGCGCCCATCGGAGGTTTCGGGGGTGCCATTGCGATTGAGAGCAGTGGCTCCCTTTTTCTGGAGTCATCCGAAATCAGGGGTTGCTCGGCCGATTTTGGTGGAGGCGGGCTCTCGCTGCGCGGTCCGTTTGAAATTTCAGACAGCATCATCTCGAACAATGACGCGCAAAACGGCGGCGCAATTTTCGCGACTGCAGACGGAACAATTTCTGGTAGTCAGATTGCCGACAACAACACCAGCCTCGGATCGAGTATCCAGGTGGCCGTGGCGAACGTACTCGTTGAATCCAGCACGCTAACCGCTGGCAGCGGGACCAGTGAACAGCTAATCAGCGGGGGAGCTGACAGCGTGCTGCGGGTATCTGGGTCGCACCTGCAGGACCTGTCGGGCGCAACAACCGGCGTGTTGGTCCTCGATGGGCCCGCTTTTATCAACCTTGAGCTGACCATCGAGAATTCCACCATCACGGGCAGCCGGGGCATCGCCGCACAAAACTTCCTGGCGCTTTTGAACAGCACGATCACCGTCACCGACACACCGGCACTGCAGTTTTTCTCGGGAGCCACAGCTCGCGGTCGTATCGCCAACTCCATTGTCGTGAGTGATGGCGCCGATGACTGTGTCACAAACGGCGCGACTCTGGTGGAAAACAGCCACAACCTTTACACCGATGGGGACTGCACCGACGTCCAGGAGAATCTGATTTTCGCTGACCCCACGCTTGGGCCGCTCGGCGACAACGGTGGCCCCACCCTCACCCGAATGCCGCTACCCGGTAGTCCCGCCATTGACACAGGCAACCTCTTTTGTCCCGCTACCGATCAGCGACGGTTCACGCGAGCCGACGGACTGTGCGACATCGGCGCCGTTGAGGCAGGCGCTACCGATACGCTGTTTGCCAATGGATTCGAGTAGCTGGAGGCAAGGTTTGCGGGTAAATATCGAACGGCCTCTGCAGCGCTGGGCCTCAAAGCTCATGCACTGCGCGGCGCCCAACCAATAGGCAGCGAGCGCGGATCGCGGGCGTCCTAGCGCTGTCTGTGCCTAAAGGGCCCGCTGAAAAAGAACAGACCGACAAGAAATACACCGATGCTGGACCACCGCCCAATATTGCCGCCTTTCTTTACCCGCGCCCGAGCGGTTGCGACAAGCGCTTCCGGGGTCCGTGTTCCTGGTTCGATCAGATAGAGATACGCCTGGTTTTTGTCTTCGATGGGATAGAGCACGCCATCGGAGAACCTTCCTAGCGCGCTGACGTCACCGAGCGGCAGGTAGTTGATGGCGATGCGCACGTCGCCCTCGCTGGCGGATTCAGCTTCCGGCCAATTTGCCAGCCTGCCGTCCGATTGGCAGAACAGCGCCTTTCCCCGGAAAGGAGGGATGTTACTTATGCGCTCATCATCACATCGGATTCGCTCGCCCTCGAATCGCCAGTCCAGAAGCTGACGAGACAAAACCACGCCGGATACTTCAAGCGGGTCTGGCGTTGTGTAGTATGTGGTCAACGGAGGTTCCGCAAACGAAACCCACTCGTAGGACACTGTCCGGCTGCCTTCGGACCGGGAAACTTTCCTCTCCAGGCGCTCCATCCGTCGCTCCAAAAAAAGCGCGCGAAGCTTAAGACCAAAAAGATCATCAACGAGCAGTTCTTCGGATTCCGCTTTCCCCCGGACATAAACATAGGGGTACTCTTTGGCGGTTGAGCTGCCGATGGCAGAGCGATCGATATAAGACTCAAGAATCTCGTCCAGCGTTGTGGTGGCACCCGTTCTTTGCCTTTCGCTCCAAAGGAAGCCCCATACCGCAACCGACATGAACACCAAACCGTAAATCATGGCTGCGACTTTCTGCCAGGTCTTCTGCTGCTTTTCCTGCGTCATAAAGCGCGCCTCCTTTACCGCTAGCTGATTGACCATCTCAAGCATCCTACGCTTAACGTCAACCAGGCCGCTCTCTCTAAAACGCCTGCAACGTTCTCCAGCGCACACTCGGAGTCACCCCCTCTGCTTTCGACAAGAAAATCCACCACTGGCGGCTGTCTAGAGAACATGCTCGTATCCAGCGCCTTCTCAAGAGCCTACTGGTGATGGAGCAGGGAGCCTGGATTGCGGAGAAACGCTAGATCGACTGGCATATCGCTTCTCCACGAATCGATCTTGGATTACGATAAAGCGTCTCGTTCGTATTGGTCGGCTATCTCGGCACGGCACTGGGCATGAGTAGCAATCGATCATCAGGAACGTCCCTCAATGAGCTCGTGGATTACGCTCCAGATCGCGAGGTCGTCACGTCTACCGACGCGCCGCTGCTGGACAAAGATGCCCAAGCGTCAGCCTCCATGGACAATGACCCTCTCCTGGCGACATATAAGGATTACGTAAAGGAATTATCCGACGGCATCCGGCGCGCCTTTGGCAGCGGCCCGCCCGACCCTGAGGACGTGGCGCAGGAGGCGTTTCGCAAGCTGTACGATCGCGGCGATATCGAATCGATTCGAAATCTTCGGGCATTCCTCTGGCGTACAGCTCGAAATATCGTTCTGGCCGCTAGGCGGAAGGCCGACGTTCGCACGAAGTACGATTTTGAGATCGAGCAGCTTTTCTTTTCGCCCAAGGGTGACAATTCGGGCCCCGAACGCATCATTAGTGCGAGGGAACAGCTAAGGACCATCAACGCATGTTTGCGGAAGATGCCAGAACGGCGTCGACGTGCCTTTATGCTGTATCGAGTTGAAGGCCTTTCAATGGAAGAGGTGGCTAAGCGGTTGGGATTCTCCCGCTCCGCCGCTGCTAAACACGTCAGTCGCGCGGATCGTGAGATCAACTCGCTATTCTTCCAGGAACACTAGATCTGTATGGCGCACGAACTCAAGCAGGAAACCCGAGAAATCTTGGAAGCGGCACACGAGTGGATGGTGGCGCTGGAGGATCCAAACGTCTCCGTTGCGGAGCGACGGCGTTTTGAGGTGTGGCAAGCGCAGAGTCCGCTGCATGCCGACGTATACGATCGAGTGATCACCTATCGAGAGGCCATCAAGACGCTTCCCAACGACGCCTTCGATGACGACCTACATGAATTGTCGTTTCGGGAGCGCATTCATCGGGTTCTAGAGACAATATGGTCGACCTTCAGTCACACGAGCACTAAGCTCGCGCTTACCAGCACCGCGGTTGTCGCCATTGTGGTACTTTTGATTTTGCCCGCGCTCAAACATGAGCCCGCGGTTGAAGTTGATGTCCCACCAGTTGTGAACTCTCACTCAAGCAGCATTGGTGAGGTGGTCCGCGTAAGCCTTTCCGACGCCAGCGTTGTCACGCTGGGCGCGTACACCGAGATTCGAGTGGCGTTCGACGACAACAGGCGCCAGATTGAACTGGTGCGCGGGGAAGCGTTTTTTGAAGTGTCGCCAGATCCAGAAAGACCTTTTGCAGTCTCGGTCGGCCGACTCACTGCGACCGCCCTCGGTACGGCGTTCGATGTGCGCAGCAGCGGCGATATTAGCCGCATCACCGTTGCGGAAGGCCAAGTGGAGGTTTCGCATCCGTTCATGATTGGCGGCCAATCCACGTCAATCACCAGCAGAGAGAATCTTTCAAGTGGGCAGTCGATCAGCGCTACCACGGCCGCCGGCTTGGGTGACCGGGTGACAATTGATCGGGCGAGTGTGGCGGCTTGGCGCGAAGGTCGTTTGTTGTATCGCGGTGCGTCGCTGGCCGAGGTGATCTCGGACGCCAACCGCTATTCGGCGGTGCCTATCGAAGTGGAACCTGATCTAGCAGGCGTGGACGGCCGTCAAATACGCGGTGTCTTTCTAGGCCATGAGGTTGAGAACCTGCTGCTCTCAGTCGCCGAAGTGCTCCCGGTAACCGTCGATCGTACGGATCCGAGCAGAATCGTCCTGCGCTCACGAAACTAAGCGCGAAGCGGAGCCTGACCCGCCCCCAGCTTTTTTTTCGGCTGGGGTGTCAATTTTTCCATCTCGCGAATCATTTGTTTGTAGATGTCATTGAGACGTAATTGCATTTGTAAGCAGCCGGGAGTTCAGTGAATGGAAAGTCACTTTCAAAAACAACGGGTTAAGCGGCTACTGGCTATTATCCTCATAGGAGTGGCCTTGCCATTCGGCGGCACGCCAGCCCGTTCACAGGAAGCCGCCGAGCTGGGAATGACGAAGCGCATCAATATACCGGCCCAGCCGCTTGGGGATGCGCTTGTCGATATTTCTGACGCGTTTGGTGTCAGCGTCCTGACTGAGGATGCAATCGTTCGAGGCAAGCAATCGTCTGTCGTTCGGGGCAATTACTCCGCTACCCAGGCTCTTGATCGAATTCTCCGCGGGACCGGTCTCGCAGCTCGGCTTTCGGCGACCGGATCCTTCATTATCGAACAGGTTGCCCGCGAAGACTCGGGCGCAACAAGCTCCCTGCCCGTTCGCCCTCGGCCGGTGGAAGAGATCCTCGTTAAAGGAGAACTGCTTGACCGTACCCTTCAGAACACCCAGACCAGCGTTGTGATTGCTTCCGGCGCAGAGCTGGAGAGGCGCGGGGATGCTGATCTCTATGACCTGATCGAGCGTGCGCCTGGTGTTGGCATCTTGGGAGGAGAAACCGGGTTTAGAATCCGCGGTATCGGTCAGCGTGGACCAGGCGGCGGCGCAGGCAGTGGGCTCACGGTATCTACCACGGTCGATGGCGAAACCGTCTCCAATTCAAACCGAGCCACGTTTCTGGGCTCCTATTCCGTCTGGGACCTGGACCAGGTGGAAATTCTACGCGGTCCGCAGTCCACTCAGACCGGACGTAACGCTCTCGCCGGAGCGATTATCCTCCGCTCTAACGACCCTGTTTACGCTACCGAAGGGAGAGTGCGCTTAGAGGCAGGCAGCAATGACACCTTTGGCGGAGCATTCGTATTCAATGCCCCGATTATTGATCAGAAACTCGCCATTCGCATTGCCGGCACTTCGCTACAGAGCGACGGTGAGATTGAGAACCTTACAATCGGTGGAGATGCCAATGAAAGGAAGGACGAGACGTTGCGTATTGGACTGCGCGCCGACTTCACCGACCGGTTCAGCGCGATCCTGAAACATACGATTTCAGACGTTGAAGCCGGGGACGACTTTATCAACCTCGAGTTTGGGCTTGGCGCGCGGCAAAGCAACCCGAACTTCCAGTCTGAACGAATCAATGACAAGGCGTCAACCAACTTAAGGTTGAACTATGAGTTCAACCCGTCCACACGGTTAGCGTGGGAAACAACCCGATACGAAACTGACTGGAAATTTCTCACAGATATCGACGGCAGCCCCACGCCCGGGGGAACAAGACTGGATTCTGCCAATGTTGAGAGTATTCAGCACGAGGCCAGGCTCCACTTCACGAACCAACGTGTTAATGGTGTCGTCGGTGCTTTTTACGTCGACGTCGACGAAAACAGTGTGAACCGTATTGCTACACCAAACAGCTTTCTCGACGCGCTTTTGGCTTCCTTCGGTTTCCCCGGATTTCCCATCGGGTTACCGGCAGGCTCGGTCGACAACCGTAGTTCAGGTACGGGAAGGACTGAAAACTATGCGCTGTTTGGAGAGTTTGAATACCAGGTGACCCCCAAATTGGATGTCACCATCGGTGGGCGCTACGACTGGGAAGAAAACGGTGCATTCGACCGGACCAGTGAGATCGTCTATGACCCACCTGCCACCGAGGCCATTCTTGGTGTGGTCGGAGGGCCTTCAGGTATTTCTGTGTCACCGGATAGGCAAACCAGCTTTGAGGCCTTTCTGCCCAAGCTCGCGCTGGGTTATGACGTGAACGATGACGTGCGGGTTGGTCTCTCCGTGCAGCGGGGCTATCGTCCCGGCGGTTCATCGGAAGCGATTGGTGTTGGTCCCTACGAGTTCGATGCGGAGTATGCGTGGAACTACGAATTTTCGTTTCGATCTCAGTGGAACGATGATCGCCTCACGTTTAACGCTAATGTCTTCCGCATGGACTGGGAAGATCAGCAGATTTCGCAGCAGGCGCTGCCTCTCTCGTTTATCACTGTGAATGCCGGCGAGTCGCGTCTGTATGGTGCGGAACTCGACATCACCGCGCGGCCAACCGATGATCTTGAGTTATTCGCATCGATGGCCTACGTGAATACCGAGTTCACCGACTACGTGGTTGAAACGGCGGGAGCCATCACCGACTTTAGCGGTAATGAGTTTGGGGACGCGCCACCCATTACGGCTGCTTTTGGTGCCACGAAATATTTCCCAGGTGGGTGGTACGCCAGTGCGGACGTCAGCTATACGGACGAGTATTTCACCGGGCCAGGTAACGAGGAATCGTTCGGCAATTATACGTTGGTGAACGCCCGGGTAGGTTACGAGAGAACGAATTGGACAGTTTTCGCCTACGCCCGCAATCTGTCCGACAAGCTTTACCAGACAGCCGGAGGCAACATTACTTCGCCAGGAGCCAGGGTGGGTGAAGGACGCGTCGTTGGCCTGATCGCCCAATATAGTTTTTAGACACTAGGGTCGCGGGACAATCTGAGGTCCAACCGGATCATGTGTTCCAGGCTACGTGCACTGGCTCGGGCTGCGTTGCTCACCCGGTCGGTTGGCGCACATGAGCTGTGCAATATTTCGTCTCTCGCAGGCTCCGACCTTGCGTTACCATCGGGGCGCCTGAAGAAATTGAGGCTGCTGATGTTTTAAGGAGTACGCCATGCCTGGCTCGCAAACCGTGGTCATCACCGGATCCACAGGCGGCATTGGCGAGGAAATCGCCAAGATTCTCGCCGGCAGCGGTTGTAACTTGATCCTCGTCAATCGCTCCGCTGAAAAGTCGGATGAGCAAAAGCGCGTATTGGCCGCCGCCTATCCAGAGATTTCCATCACCACTGTTCAGTGCGATTTGCTGGATATTGAGCACATAAGGAAAGCCGGGGCGACGATTCTTGCCGCGCCCCCCCGTATTGACGCCCTTTACAATATCGCCGGCGTCCTCACCACGAATCGGGTCAACAGCGCTCAGGGTCACGAAAGCCATTACGCGATCAACGTGCTGGCAAACTACGCAATGATCGAGGCCTTACGTCCCGCTCTGAGGCGTGCGCCGGGCGAAACGCCGACAATGGTGGTCACCATGTCGTCGTCGGCGATCAATAGCGTCCGTAAGCTCGACGTGGAAGGCTTGTCCAATCCAGAGAAGATTAAGGGCCTTTTCGGCGCCTACGCGCAATCGAAAGCAGCTCTGACGGTTATGGGCGCCGCGATGGCCAATGGCTTGGAGCAGGACAATATTCTTATCCGTTCGATCGACCCAGGCGCGACGGCGACAAAGATGACCAAGGGCGGGGATGGAATGCCCGGGTTACTGAGCTTTCTGGCACCGCTATTGTTCAAAAAACCCAGCGTGCAGGCTGCCAAGATTGTGTCGGCCGCGGATCCAGCGGCTTGCGCCGGCAGGACAGGCATCTTGATCGTGGGCGGAAAAGAAAAGGCCGCGCCCAAGCTGATCACCGACATAGCGGTGCAGGAAGAACTTATGAACGCGGTGAGCCGCGACGCCGCCTAGGCGAAGAGTCGTGCCAGCTTAGCGGTAAACGCTGTCATTACGGCTTAAAGCCGCCGGGTTGCGTCCCGCCCGGCAGCCGGGCGGGACGTTCGATTGCTCTAGAACCGGTAGTCGAGGCGCAGGCCAAACTGCCGCTTGTCTCGAAGCCCGATGTGGACACTCTCTCGACTAAAATCGAACAGGCCACTGCCAAAACGCACCGCCAGACTGGTGTCTGCGATGTTGTTGCCGGCGATAGGCGCATCTTCGTCGAACAGGTTTGTGACGAAGAACTCCAAAGACCAATTTTCTTTTCGCAGGCCGGTGCGGAGATTTACATCCCACGCCTCTGGCAGCACCGCCAAGTTCGTGTTCTCGTCGAAAAACTCGCCGGTGTAGAAGATATCGGCTCGCGTATACCAGTCGCCGCCACCCCAGATTGAAGTTGGGCGTTCGTAGGTACCGCTCAACGAACCGGCCCACTCGGGAAAGCGCGGCGCCGTCTGGCCCGTCACATCCGCGTCGGGCCCAAACACCGCGGTAAAGTCGCCGGAGTTGGCGCCCGGCGGGAACGAGGCGATTTCAGCGTTCACATAGGCCAGCGAACCCTGGAGAGAAAATCTGTCGGACAGCAACCAGGTGGCATCGAGCTCGAATCCCTCGATGTCGGTCGTTGCACCGTTAGCGGTGAACGCGACGGTCCGGACGCCGTTCACCTCATCTGGGTCGCTGACCAGCTCAAAGCCAGAAAAGATCTGATCGCTTCGCTCCATCATGAAAACCGCCAGGTTGAAGGCCAGGTCGCCGTCAAGCGTGGTCTGCTTCCAGCCGATTTCATAGTTGGTCAGCGTTTCTTCGTCAAAAGAGGTGCTGACACCGGGGACCAGCGCGCGGAATTCTGCAAGCTGGGCCGCATCCAGCTCACCTACTTCGTCATTGAATCCGCCAGGCAGATTGCCTTCGCTGTAGTTGAAGTACAGCATGGTGTCGTCGTTGGGCTGGTACTGCAGCAAGACACGCGGAAGAAAGCTGTAGAACACCGTGGGGGAAATGGGCGTGGCCAGCCCCGCGTTGACGTTTTCGTCGGCAATTTCGTCTTCCTGATACCGCGCCTCCAGAATCAGAGTGAACTGATCGTTAAAGGCCCAGTCCGCGGTGGCAAAAAGGCCGGTGGTCTCGGCGCTGGTAACAGCGGGGGCTTCGAAAACGCCGGGAAACCAGAATCCGAGCACACCGTCATAAAAGCCGCCGGTGCTCTCGACGTCGATATCAATGCGGTTCGCTCCAACGGACCAATCCAGCCGGTCATTGAATGCGGTTCCCGCCAGCCGGCCCTCGAAACTGAAATCCTCGACCTTGCGACCACCCGTGGTAGTAAAGGCATGTCCTGGTGAACCTTCGAAATCCGTCATGACGAAAAACTCGTCCTCGTTGATCCCGGTGAGAAACTCCAACGTCATTCCGTTGTTAAAAGCGTAACTGGCATCCGCCGCGACACGGTAGCCTTCGCGGACCATCCCGAATCCACCCAGATCGTCGAAATCCAGACCTAGGAATGTCGGCGAACGCCCAGCGGCGTCGTTCAAAGCCGCTCCGGTTACGAGGTCGAAGATGTCCCGTCCGGTGTCCAGACCGATGGCACTGGCATCAGGAACCGGCACGGTTCCGCGGAACGCCGTTTCCGTGAAACCGTCACCCAGGGGAAATCCGCCAAAGTTATGGTCGGCAAAACCGGCGCCGAGAACCACCGCAGCAGGTCCGTCGTCGTCTTCATAGTAGTTGCCACGCAGCCGAAGGCGAAAATCGTCGTTTGGCTCGAAAACCAGCGTGCCGCTGATTGATGCGCTTTCCTCGTCACCCAGATCCTGACCAGGCACGATGGAATTGTTGTAGTGGCCGTCTTTGTTAGAAAAACTCGCGCTGACACGCCCAGTCCAGGTGTCTGAGAGGCTTCCCTCCGCGCTGGCGCTGAACCGATATTCACCACGAGAAGCTCCCAGTACCGAGAGATTTCCTTGGAATTCTTCGCTGGGCAGCTTGGTTACGTAGTTGATCGCGCCGGAAAACGTATTGCGGCCAAACAAGGCCGATTGCGGACCTTTGATGATCTCTACCCGCTCAAGCTCCTGCACGCCAATGCTCTGAATCCCGCCTGACACCAAGATGCCATCGATAAAGATGCTACCCGTTCGCTGCAGCGGACTCGTGCTTTCGAAGGTAACACCACGAAACCGAGGTGAGGCATCCACCCGGGCGGGAATGCTGTTGACGGTTTCGATAAATAGGCCTGGCGCGGCTCTCGAGACGTCGACAATGTTGTCGTGGGCTGCGGCCCGCAGCTCTTGGTTCCCGAATGCACTGATCGCAATCGGCGTGTCCTGAATGCTCTCACTGCGCTTGCGCGCGGTCACAACAACCATTTCGAGGCTGCTGTCGTTCGATTCGTCGTTTTGCTGGGCAACTCCCGTCCCAGGCGAAAACCCGATGGTCAGCGTAGCTGCCGACGCAAAGATAAACCGCTGAAAACCTACTGATTCACGCATTTCTCCCATTCCCTCCAGTTGGCAGCCGACAAATAGGCCTGTGTCAAATGTTATATTATTATATCAATATGAGTTTTACGCCAAGTGCCCTGTGGCTAGGCTCATTTCATCCCCAAAGGGACTAAATCCGTATTTGGCTTGGCCAAGCCTGTCTTGGACACTCGAGCGACCACTCGCTTCCGAGAGCATTACCTCAGAGAACGTTGATCTGACAGCACTCCCCCAGCCTTTCTTTGATCGCTTTTCCTAAGCCAGGGGCTACGATTTCGTCACCCAACGTGGGCGCTGGCGTTGTCGATCTTTGGGGTCAGGACCAAGTGCCAGGGCCCGTCGGTTTGATTCGTAGATCTCGGGACCCAGGACGACGAGACGCTTACCCAATTCTGACGAGGCCCTGCAGGGGCAAGGTCAGCCAGTTTGTTCAAGCGGAAATGGGCGCTGGTCAATACGATGGTCTCCAACAAACCCCCTATTGGAGAACTGATCATGGCTCCCTTCTTTGCCCTGTTAGTCGCCTACGCTGTCGCCCGTGCCTGGACCGGTGTTCGGTATCAATCGGACCCAGGCATACGTGCTGCCCGCGTCGCGCTGGCGGCGATGTTCGTCCTAACGGGCGTCGCCCACTTCGTTTCAACCGAGGCGATGGTGCAGATGCTGCCGCCGTTCATGCCGGGCCGCGTGACGGCGGTCTACGTGACGGGTGTGATCGAGCTCATCGCCGCCGCGCTCCTTCTGTCGCGTGTCGCTCGGCCCATGCCGTGGCTCGGTTGGGCCCTCGCCGCGTTTTTACTGGCGCTGCTGCCGGCAAACATCTACTCGGCAGTTGCCCAGGTTGGGCTGGGCGGTCATGGAACCGCGTACCTATGGTTTCGCGTCCCGCTCCAGCTTTTCTTCATCGGCTGGGCACTGATGGCGACCGGAGCCCTGCAGTCTCGAACCTCGGCCGTCGCCGTAGCCTGACGCGCTCCTGCTATATTCTGAGCATGCAGCTCCCCGACGCAGCGCCCTTTACGATCTGGCCCTCGCGCCTCGCGGCGCAGACGCCAGGCGACGAAAGCTCGCCACACGCGCACCACACGATGCACCTCTTGCTCGCGCGCAGTGGGGACATGCAGGTGGAGGTCGGGGACGACACGCACCACGCGCCCGGGGTCCTCACTGCGCCGGATGTCAGTCATGCGGTTAAAGCCGGCGGACTGGTTGTGGTGCTCGCTTTCTGGGACCCCGAGTCAGTCGACGGTGCCAGCCTGCGAGCAACGTTTGAGGGTAGCGCTCGGCTCATCTCGGATGGTGAACGCCGGACCTTGCTCGCGGGACTACCCGACACGCCTGGGCGCGAGGACCTCGATGCGTTCATGGAACGCGCGCGGGACATGCTAGCCGCGCCTATGGCGCCTCCACACATGCATCCTCGCCTACACAGTTTGTTAAGCGCCCTGCGTGATGACGCGGAGATCGACACCTCACTCACAGCGCTCGCTGCCCGCGTAAGCCTCTCACCGGCACGCCTGATGCACGTCTTCACCGATTCGGTTGGGATTCCCCTTCGGCCCTATCTCCTTTGGCTGAAGCTGCAGCGCGCCGCGACATCGATCGTAAACGGTGTGGACCTCTCGGCGGCGGCGGTGGAAGCCGGCTTCTCGGACGCAGCCCATATGAGCCGGACTTTTAAGCGCATGTTTGGGATGACGCCCTCCGCGCTGCAGCAACGTAGTCGCCGAACCTAAAGCGGAGACCCGTTGCCGAAAAGCCGGTTGCCATTGTCAAGTAAGGTCCGGACATCTATACCCTCACTATCAGCTTTTTGGGGCTCAAGCTTTGAGACGACAGGCAACCCAAATTCACCGACCGCCAGCGTCACCACTTGCCAGGCAAATCGCCAACCCGCGTGTATGCTTCGCCGATCAATACGCCGAGTTCGCGCTCTTCTTCACCGTTCAGGTGAATACCGGGACGTCCATGGGCGAAGCGGTAGTTGCACACGATCGCGACGTCGCCGACATTCCACTTGATCGGGATACCGAAGCGATCGTAGATGTCGACAAAAAGCGCCTTTTCCTCACGCGTCATTTCAGTCAGATCACCAAAAGTCAGTCGTAGCGGGCGCTGTTCATACGGCAGGTGCATCACCTTCGGCCAGGAGTCAAACCACATGCCGTCGTCCGCAATGCTGCTGTAGAGCACGTTTCGATCGAGCTGCGGAAAGTGCTCGAACGCGGAGATGTAATAGCGCGTTTTGAGGAGGCGATTGGGCCCCCACTCGACCTCCAGATTCCGAGACTTTGCCATGGCAATCGCCTCATCCGGATCGTCGGTGAGCATCGACTTTTGCCAGTGATTGTAGACGCCGATCTGCTCCGTGCCAGCAAAGTGATCCCGGTCGGTCAGGTCGCGATGGTAGCAGAGGCCAAGCTCCTTCAGCTTCTGTCCAAACTCGGTCTTGAGGATTGCGTCAGTGGCCTGCAGGTTGTCCGAGACAAAGGTGTAGCCCTTGTCCTGCACCGCCTTGTGGCAGAGGAATCCGAGCATGCGCGTGCTGTGTGACACGTACGCCATCTCGTGGTGATAGTGGAGCCAAGCATTGAGCGGCGCACCGACGTCGTAAACGTTTGCTTCGATGTTGTCACGAGGATTAGCGCCGCCTTTGTAATGCATCTCCTTGTCGACGATGAGTTTGGCGAAGCGCCGCATGTCCTGCAGTTCGGTCAGCCGGGTGTTGACCAGGTGCACCAGCCCGACCTCGCTAAACGCCTGCTTCATACGCTGCGCCAGCTCACCCTCGGGTTCGAGCGTGGACTCGTCCATCGCGTAGGGCGAGCAGTCGATCGTAAACGACTCGACGGGCAAGGCCGGCTCGCCGGTCCACCAACGCGGCTCGATCACGTCGGGCAGCGGCTGCATTAGTTCTGCGGTCACACTCATAGTCTGTCGTACCTCTATTGTTGCCGCTCGACGACCACCTCAGGCGGACTCATCGCCGCCCGTCAGCGCGGCCGTCGCCTGAGCTCGCAGCTTGTCGTCGATCGGCACCGCTGTGCGCTCCTCAAGATCGAAAAGTACATAAACGGCATCCAGCGTCGCGGAGACCTCGCCGCATCGCAAGTTTTTCATTTGGTAGCTCGCTTTTATCGACTTGCCGCCGACTTTCGTGAGCTCAGCGCTAATTTCCAGCAAATCGCCGGCGCGTACCTCAACCTGATAGTTAATATTGTGGTTCACGTCGACCCAGCCAAGCTTCCCGGCATCGTCGCTCGCACCAACCCATCCGAAGGTCTCATAAAGAAAATGATACGAAGCGTCGTCGAACATACTGACGTAGTATCTTGTGGTCAGGTGGCCCAGCACGTCGCACTGCCAAGGATGCGCGACGCCTCGGTGAACCGAAATCATCCGGCAGCCCCGATGTGCTGGTGTTCGAGCACCTTAAGCCCCAGCGACGCCCGCGCTTCCGCCGGTGCCTGCACCCGCGCGCCCATAGATTCCACGATGTCGACGGCGCGCTCAACCAACTGTGCATTGGAAGCGAGCACGCCCTTCTTAAGATAAAGATTATCTTCAAGACCCACGCGCACGTTGCCGCCCAATGCCACGGCCTGTGCAACCATCGGAAATTCCATGCGGCCGATCGCAAACCCCGCCCAGTTACAGTCGTCGGGCAGCTCGTTCACCATGCACTGAAAGACGTTGGTTGTTGCGGGTGCGCCCCAGGGAATGCCGAGGCAAATCTGAAAGAGCGGCGGCGCGTCGATCAGCCCCTGCTCAATCATGTGCTTGGCAAACCACAGCTGACCCGTGTCGAACACCTCCAGCTCCGGCTTAACGCCGAGCTCCTGGCAGCGCTTGGCGCCCATCTCAACCATGTCCTGGGTGCCGACATAAACATAGTTGCCGCCGAGATAGTTAAACGATCCGCAGTCGAGCGTGCAGATTTCAGGCAGCGTCGCCTCAACATGAGCCATCCGCTCCATCTGCCCCACGCAGTCGGTCTCGTTGGCAAAGTTGAGCGGGGCGTCGTCCGGGCCCAGCCAAAGGTCACCCCCCATGCCGGTGGTGAGGTTGATGATTACGTCGGTTGCGCTGTCGCGGATGCGATCGACAACTTCAACATAGAGCTCCACTCGGCGGCTCGGAGCACCGGTGTCGGGCTCGCGAACATGTATGTGCGCGACTGCTGCGCCTGCCTTTGCTGCTTCGATAGCCGCATCGGCGATTTGCTTGGGTGATTTCGGCAGATCGGGATGCTTGTGTGCGGTGTCGCCGGAGCCGGTGACGGCGCAGGTAATGATGACGTCTTGGTTCATATTTATTGTTTTCTTCGGATCGTGCGTAACCGACGCGTTAGCTCAGGAATCTTTTTTCGCCGCGAATCATTGCAGGCCAAACGTTTAGACTCCGTCTATAAAGTTGTCCGGCTCATCAGCATTGACTCATCCAGTGCAACCTGGGTCAACAGCCACTCTCGTACGCTTGCCACATCAGACCGCTCGTATTTCTCGTCGCGACAAACCAGGTACCAGTCGTTGGGAGTGAAAATCCGCCGATCCGGATAGGGTTCGAGCAGCTGGTTGACGGCCATATCGCTATTGACAAACGGCTCCATCCCCAGCGCGACACCGATGCCCTGTTTGGCCGCATTCATGGCAAGATCGTAACTGTCAAACTGTTGACCTGCATCGGGATCAACGCCCTCTACGTCGTTTTGCTGCAGCCAGAACCACCAGTCCCGGCGCGACGGATAAACCTGTAGGATGGGCGCCTTGGCCAGCATTCGCGGGCTCTCCGCCAGCGAGTACGAATCCATCATCTCAGCACTGCAAACCGGAAAAATGCGGGTGGAGAAGAGATAGTCATACCGCAGCGACGCGCTGGACCGCCGGCCGATCATCACGCACAGATCAACGTCCTCATGTTCGAAATCCACGTCGGACTGAGACGTGTGGAGACGGATTCGCAGGTCGGGATGCTGACGACCCAGGTCGGGTAAGCGCGGTATCAGCCAACGAATGGCAAAGGTGGAATAAACCTGCAAAGTGATCGTCGAATGCGACTTGGCGCTGAGGATGAAATCTGTTCCCTCAGCAATCCGGTCAAAGGCATCGCGTAAGACGGGGTACAGCGCATGCCCCAGCCGCGTCAGCTCGACGGCGCGAGGCTTGCGCAGGAACAGCTCAACACCGAGCTCATGTTCCAGCTGTTTAATCTGGTGGCTCACGGCCGAGTGCGACACACACAGCTCATCCGCCGCAGCTTTGAAGCTCCCGGCTCTTGCAGCAGCCTCAAACGTACGCAGAGCGTTTAGGGACGGAATTCGTGAGCGCATTGTGGAGGACCTCGCTCTTCGCCGACCGAGTTTGCTGCGTGGATTCTCCTCGTGTCAATATTCACACAATGGACAGCGCACCGATGTCAGGACAGGAGCCCGTCAGCGATGTGGTGATCGCATTGCGACAGGCCTTCGAGCTCCTGCGAGATGATCCAGCCCAGGCCCAGCGTCGGGCTCTCGAAATTCTCAAGACCCATCCCGCTGAAAAGAATGCCCGCCTGCTCGCCGCCATGGCGGCCCGACGCCAGGGCAGCGTTGATGAGGCAGTCCAGTCCCTGGATGGCCTGGTCGAGGATGAACCGGGTTTTGCACCAGCTTTCGAAGAGCTTGGGCTGGCTCTGATGGCCGGTGGCCGCTGGGAAGATGCCGAGACCGCGCTGGAATCAGCGTTGGCCCTCGACGATCGCCTTGCCGGGGCTTGGAAAGCCCTCGGTGATGTTCGTATCGAACAGGGGGACGAAAGTGCAGGGCATGAAGCCTACCTGAAGCAGCTGAGTCTTACGGCACACAATCCAACGGTGGCGCGGGCGGGGGAGGCGCTACGTCGCGGCAAGCTTGCCGAAGCAGAGCAGCTGTGTCGCGAGCACCTGAAACAGCATCCGACAGACGTTTCAGCCATAAGGCTGCTCGCCGACGTCGGAATTCGAGTTGGTCGCCTGGACGACGCGGAGAAGCTGCTGCTTCGCTGCCTTGAGCTTGCGCCCGACTTTCACATGGCGCGACACAACTATGCCAACCTGCTTTTCAAGAAGTTTCGCTATGAAGACGCGCTCCATGAGCTCGACACGCTGATTGCAGCCGAGCCGCATCGGCCGACCCATCTCCTGCTGAAGGCCTCAATTCTCGCGCGCGTTCAGGAACCCACGCAGGCGATCGATATCTACCGCCAGGTTCTCAAGCTGTACCCCAGCCAACCGCGCACCCAGCTGAGCCTCGGCCACGTGCTTAAGACCGTCGGCCAGCAGGCCGATGCGGTCCGCGCCTATCGCGAGGCCACAACGCTGGCGCCGTCGCTTGGGGAGGCCTACTGGAGCCTGGCGAATTTGAAGACCTTTGAGTTCGAGGATGCCGAAATCGAGGGCATGCAAAAGGTTCTGGCGGAAGGACCCCGTTCGGTCGAGGATCTGTTTCACCTGTCGTTTGCGCTGGGCAAGGCGCTGGAAGACAGAGGTCGCTACGACGAGTCTTTTGCTCACTATCTTCGAGGCAACGCTGCTCGGCGCCGCACCGTTCGCTGGAACGCGGACGAGCACAGCAGCAACCTGCAGCAGAGCGCAGACTTTTTCTCGGCCAGTTTTTTGAGCAGCCAGGGCCCAGTCGGCGATCCTTCCGATTCACCGATCTTTATTGTTGGCCTGCCTCGCGCTGGATCCACGCTGCTGGAGCAGATTCTGGCCAGCCACAGTCTGGTCGAAGGCACGATGGAACTGCCGGACATCATTTCCATGGCGCGCCGGCTCAGCGGGAAGAAGTCGCGCGAAGATACGTCTGAATACCCACACATTCTGGCCAGCCTAAGCGCCGGCGAGCTGGCCGCCCTGGGACGGGAGTATCTGGAACGAACCCAGGTTCACCGATCCGGCACGCCCTACTTCATTGACAAAATGCCGAACAACTTTGCGCACGTCGGACTGATCCACGCCATTTTGCCGAACGCCAAGATCATCGATGCGCGCCGGCACCCCATGGCGTGCTGCTTCAGCGCGTTCAAGCAGCTCTTTGCCAGCGGCCAGAACTTCAGCTACAGCCTTCAGGAGGTTGGCCGGTACTACGCAGACTACGTCAAATTCATGGAGCACTGGGATCGCGTGCTGCCGGGGCACGTGCTGCGTGTCAACTATGAAAACGTCGTCGCCGACACCGAAGCAGAGACCCGGCGGCTCCTGGCCCATTGCGGGCTGGCGTTTGAGCCGCAGTGCCTGGAGTTCTACCGCACTGCGAGAGACGTACGCACCGCAAGCTCCGAACAGGTGCGACAGCCCATCTATCGCAAATCGGTGGAACAGTGGCGCCACTACGAAAACCACCTGGGGTCTCTTAAAGAGGCGCTGGGAGGCCTGTATAGTTGAGAAAAACTAACGCTTGATTGACTTTAATTCCTTTGTAGTAGGCTTTTCAGTTGATTTAAATTGACCATGCAGGCGTCTGAAGAGCGCCCCTTTTTAGCGATCGAGGTATTGCCATGACCGTCCGTCGTAAGAGCCGTGATTCTGTTTTTCCGCAGCAACGCCCTATTGCCAGAGGCATCCGGTCCGCGTTAGCACCTTCATCTTGGGTTGCCTCCGTCGCCGCAGGCGCACTGCTTTTCAGCGCCGGCAACTCGCAGGCTCAGGTACTCGAAGAAGTTGTGGTCACGGCACAGAAGCGGGAGGAGAACCTGCAGGACGTTCCGGTGAGCGTCAACGTGCTGGGCGAGCAGCTGATCGAGCAGCTCAACATCACGGACTTCTCCGACTACTTTCAGTTCCTGCCCAGCGTGTCAGCGCAGCAGTTCGGGCCAGGCCAGGCGCAGATCTACATGCGTGGCGTTTCTGACGGCGGCGACGGGAATTTCTCGGGGACCACCCCGAGCGTCGCGCTGTATCTCGATGACCAGCCGGTTACCGCGATCGGGCGCAACCTCGACGTACACATTTACGACGTAGCGCGCATCGAAACGCTGCCGGGCCCCCAGGGCACGCTGTACGGCGCCAACTCCCAGGCCGGCGCCCTGCGAATCATCACCAATCGCCCCGACCCCAGTGAGTACGAAGCCGGTTTTGACCTCGGGGTATCGACCGTTAAAGACGGAGACCTGGGGTACTCAGCGGAAGGCTTTGCCAACATTCCCTTGTCCGACAACGTCGCGCTGCGTGTTGTTAGCTGGTATATCGAAGACGGCGGCTGGATCGACGTGGTGCCCTCGTCCCTGACCTTCTCTCAAAGCGGTCTTACGGTCTCCAACTTCGGCAATGCCAATCCCAACCTGAACACGGTGGAGGATGACTACAACTCGCTGACCAACGCCGGCGCGCGAGCGGCTCTCGGCATCGACCTGAACGAATCCTGGACCACCACAGTCACCGCGATGGCACAGTCGCAGGAGTCCGACGGCGTCTTCGCCGATCAGCCGGATGCGGGCGGGCCGGGCCAGGGGCGGGTCGAGCGATTTTTCCAGGATAACTATGAGGACCAGTGGGTACAGCTTGGGCTTTCCGTGCGCGGTGATCTCGGGTTTGCCGACCTGACGTTCTCAGGCTCTTACCTCGATCGAGAGGTCGACTACGACATCGACTACACGCAATACTCCGAGTACTCGACCTACATCGAGTACTACTACACCTGCGTTTACTACGACTTCGGCAACTGCACCGATCCACGCATCCAGTATGAGAACGACAGCACCTTTGAGCGCTCGTCTTTCGAACTTCGGCTGCAGTCCAAGGAAGACCAGCGCATCCGGTGGATCGCCGGCCTGTTTCACACAGACGATCAGCACGAGTACTTCAATCAGTGGGTGATTCCAACGATCCCTGAAGGCAACGATATTCCGCTGGATCGCAATGTTCAGGGGCGCGAAGACCTCTACTTTGCCACGAACCAGGTCCGTGACAACAAGGAGTTTGCGGCGTACGGCGAGCTGACGTTTGACATCACCGATCAGCTGTCGGCCACGCTCGGCGGGCGCTGGTTTGAGACCGACGACGTGCTCTCTGGGTTTGTGGGCTCGAGATTCAGCTGCTTCGACCCTGCCGACGGTAACCGCATCGGCAACGGCACCGGAACCAGCACCGATTGCGGCGGTGGACTGGAAGCCCAGCTGGATGACTTCACGTGGAAGGGCAACCTTACGTATCGATTCAACGACGACGTGATGGTCTATTTCACCTACTCCGAAGGATTCCGGCCCGGCGGCATCAATCGAGAACCCAGCCCGGTGATTCCTCAGGTGTATGAGCCTGACTTCATCAAAAACTATGAGATCGGCTGGAAAACCACCTTTGCAGACGGCCGGGCCCGGTTTAACGGCGCGGCCTACATCATGGACTGGGACGCCCTCCAGCTAACGCGCTTCGACGTGGAGAGCTTTGGGTCGTTCCTCGGCCTGACCGCCAACACGGGCGGCGCCGACATCGCCGGCATTGAAGGTGATATTCAGTGGGCGGTCTCTGATAGCTGGACGTTGTCGGGCGGCTTCTCCTACAACCAAGCCGAGCTTGCCGAGGACTTTTTTGTCGGGTCAACGGACACCACGCCCGTGGCGCCGGACGGCACGGATCTGCCGTTTACTCCCGACCTCAAATACACCGCGATCTCGAGAAACGAGTTTACGTTCGGTGGGAACGACGCATATTTTCAGGCCGCGTGGAGCTGGACCGATGATTCGTTCAACGGCCTGTTCATCGCTGACCGCGTTGAGCAGGACAGCTACGGCATACTCAATCTTTCCGGCGGGGTGACGGTCGGCGATATGCAGTTCGATCTCTACATCAACAACGCGACGGACGAGAATGCTGAGCTCACTCGATACAACCGCGGCGGCGATCAACGGGTGGTGGCCAACCGGCCGCTGTCGGTTGGCCTGCGAATGAGCATGAGGTTCTGACCTCGGCTGATGGGGTATTCGGGCAATTCACCGGTGGTCCTCGTCACTGGGGGCGCAACCGGCATCGGGCGCGAAATGGCCAGGCGGTTCGCTGCTGACGGTCATCGAGTCCACGTTTGTGACGTCGATCTGGACGCCATTGCGGCGTTGCAGGCCGAGACCGATCAAATCACGGCATCAGCTGGCGATGTGGCAGACGTTGCGGACGTGGACCGCGTTTTTGACGACATTGTCGAACGGTACGGCCAGCTCGATATTTTGGTAAACAACGCGGGGATTGCCGGCCCCACGGCACCGGCAGAAGACATCGAGCCAGCGGCGTGGGACCGGACGATCGCCGTCAGCTTAAGCGGACAGTTCTACTGCCTGCGCCGTGCTATTCCGATGATTCGAAAAAGCGCCAGTGGGTCCATCATCTTCATCGCCTCAAATGCCGCTTATTTCGGGTTTCCTCTCCGCCTTGCCTATGCGGCGTCCAAGTGGGGCCTCGTGGGGATGACCAAAACGCTAGCGATGGAGCTGGGCGCCGAAGGCATACGCGTGAACGCCATTTGTCCGGGCAGCGTCTCCGGGCCCCGCATCGATGCCGTGATTGAGCGCGATGCAGCCGAGCGCGGCCAGACACCTGAAGAAATTCGCCGTATCTACGAGCGCCAGTCGTCCCTGCGTTGCTTCGTAGAGGCAGAAGACGTCGCCGCGCTAGCGAGCTTTCTCTGCTCCCGCGAAGGCGCCAAGATCTCTGGGCAGGCCATCGGGGTCGATGGACATACCGAGTCCTTGTCCAACTGGTTCGATTAGTTTTTGGAAGGAGCCCATGAAAGCAGCGTGGTTTGACCAGTTCGGCCCAGCGGCGAACGTCCTGACGATCGGTGACCAGGCCGACCCGACCCCCAATCCCGGCGAGGTGCTGGTGAAGATCAGCACCAGCGGGGTGAACCCATCGGACGTCAAGAAAAGGGCCGGCTCGTTCCCCAATCTTCTCGACGGCGGTTTCGTGATTCCTCACAGCGACGGTGCGGGAATCATCACCGCTGTCGGCGATGGTGTTGACGGTAGCCGGATCGGCGAGCGGGTTTGGCTGTATCAGGCCCAGTACGGGCGACGCTTTGGCACCGCTGCGGAATACCTGACAATCGAGGACTCGCGAGCCGTCAGGCTGCCCGATAGTGCCTCCTTTGAGGTCGGCGCGTGTCTGGGGATCCCCTGCATGACGGCGCATCGCTGCGTTTTCGCCGATGGCGGCGTTGAGGGCCAGACTCTGTTGATCACCGGTGGTGCAGGCCGAGTCGGGCATTACGCCATCCAGTGGGCAAAGCAGGCGAACGCGCGCGTGATTGCCACCGCCAGCTCCGATGTCGATGCCGAAAGCTGTCGGCAGGCGGGCGCTCATGCGATCGTCAATCACCGTGAGTCCGGGTGGGCCGAGACGGTACTCAGCGTGAACGACGGAAAGCCGGTCGATCGCGTGATCGACGTAGAGTTTGGCGTTAACCTTCCTGAGGTGTTGAACTGCATCCGAACCAGTGGCGTGATCGCGACCTATTCATCGGTGCAGGACCCCGAGCCCAAGCTGCCTTTTTTCCAGATGCTTTACATGGATCTCGATATCGAAATCGTGATCGTTTACGCGATGCCTGAACCGGCCAAACAGCACGCTATCACCGACATCACTGCGGCGCTCGAGGCGAATTCGCTCACTCATCGTGTGTCACATGTTGTGCCGCTCGAGGAAATCGCCAGGAGCCATGAGCTGATCGAAACCGGCGGCTTTCGCGGGTGTGTTGTTGTATCTCTCGATTAGCCGGGCGCTTATCGCGAGGAGCCTGCGGTGAGCCGGCCCGCCAGCCGGCTGAGCGCCATTGCATTCACCGCTATGATGTTCCTGACGCTTTGTGCATGTGAGAGTCAGGCTCCGGATCAGGGGAGAGCGAGCTTCGTTGAGGTGTTTGCGGGAGGGGAGCAGCTCCGTGGCGAAGCGCTGGTGGGTGGTGTCCATGCCTTTCGCGGCATCCCCTTTGCTGCCGCGCCAGTTGGCGCGCTGCGCTGGCAGCCCCCTCAACCCCACGTTTCCCGTAGCGGCGTCCAGGACGCGACCCGTTTCGGTTCAGCATGCCCGCAGGGACAGGGCAATCCGCGATGGTATCGGCAGGTTGCCGCTGGCTTTGGCGCAACCGATGCGGTGATTCCGGAGCTCACAGACATTTCAGAGGACTGTCTTTTCCTGAACGTCTGGACTAAAGACCCGTCTCGCCAAGCGTCCCGGCCCGTCATGCTCTGGATTCACGGCGGGTCCAACGTCAACGGGTTTTCCCATGAGCCGAATTACCTGGGCCATCAGCTTGCCAACCAGGACATCGTTGTTGTGAGCATCAACTACCGGCTCGGCGCACTCGGATTCATGGCCCATCCCGCGCTGTCAGAGGAAGATGAGGGCGGCGTTTCGGGTTATTACGGGCTCGCAGACCAGGTCGCCGCGCTGCGATGGGTGCAGCAAAATATTGCCGCTTTCGGCGGTGACCCGGACAACGTGACCGTGTTCGGAGAATCCGCCGGAGGCGGCAACATCTCCGCGCTCATGCGAATGCCGGCCGCGGTTGGGCTGTTTGACAGGGCCATCATTCAAAGCGGTGCGCTATTCCCCTATGACGCAATCAGTCTCGAAGCGGCGAGCGCTGCGGGTGAACAGCTGACCGCCAGCCTAGACGCCAACACCGTCCATGACATGCGTAAGCTGGACTGGCAGTCGCTGGTTGAGCAAAGTGATCGGATGTCGAACGACTACTACTTTGGGCCCATCGCGGACGGGCGTCACGTGCTCAAGTCAGACCGGGGCGCCGCCGTGCCCCTGTTGATCGGCACCAATGCGGATGAAATGCTCATGTATCTGCCGGATGACTCGCTGGCGGCCATGAACGAACAGCTCAGCCAGACGGCAAATGACCGACGCCGCGACGTCGAAGCCCACCTGGATCGATACGCGAGTACCGCCATGAAGGCCAATCGGCTGTCTACCGCTGCCGAATTTTTTTGCCCGGCGCTGAGCCTGGCAGAAGAGGTTGGGCGGGCGGACAAGCCAACATTTTACTATTTGTTCACCAGAACGAGACCCGGGGGAGCCAAGCTTAGGGCCTACCACGGCGCGGAGATTCCTTACGTTTTCGACACGGCGGACGACTGGCTTCCGGCTGACGACAGTGACCGCCTGCTGACGAACACCATGCAAGCATACTGGACAAACTTCGCCCGCAGCGGCGACCCCAACAGCGAGGCGCTGCCGACGTGGCCCCGCTTTGACAACAACCGAACGATTCTTGAGCTGGGCGATAAGATTGGCCCGTTGGGTGACGGATCCGACCAGCTGTGCAAACTCCTCAGGACAGCAACACCGGCGGCAGCTGATGGACAGTAGAAAGCTTGACGTCCCCATCTTTGTCACTGCGTTTCTGGTGGTTCTTTTTGTATGCGTTCCCATCATGGTTTGGCCGCAGCAGGCCGGTGGCCAGATACAGCAAACCTACGACTGGATCGCGGAGAATTTTGGGCTGCTTTACCAGTGGGTCGTGATCGGAATTGTCGGGTTTCTCGGCTGGATCGCGCTGAGCCGGCACGGTGAGATCCGCCTGGGCGATCCTGACGAGCGGCCCGAGTTTTCTCACTTTGGCTGGGTTTCCATGTTGTTTTGCGCCGGGGTTGGTGCGGGCCTGTTGTATTGGGCCACGATCGAGTGGGGCTATTACATGGTCACGCCGCCGTTTGGCACAGAGCCCAACTCGGAAGAGGCGATCGCCTGGGCAACCTCCTACGGGCTGTTTCACTGGGGCTATATCGCCTGGGCCATATACGCGCTGCCGACCGTCGCCATTGCCTTTCCGTACTATGTCAAAAAAGTGCCCTACCTGAGGCTGAGCACCAGCTGTCATTCGTTCTGGGGGGCCAAAGGCAAAGACGCGATCGGCGCGCGAATCGTCGATGGCGTTTTTATGCTTGCCCTGATCGGCGGCGCCGGAACGTCCATGGGCCTTGCTGTTCCCATGGTCTCAGCCAACCTCGCCGACGCGGTGGGTCTTGAACGCTCATTTATGCTGGACGTCGGCGTGGTTGCGGTCTGCGTAGCGCTGTTTGCCTTTTCTGTTTACGCAGGTCTCGAGAAGGGCATTAAGCGGCTTGCTGACCTCAACGTCTCCGCGGCGCTGATCTTCCTGTTGTTTGTCCTGCTGGCGGGGCCCACGCTGTTTATCCTCCGGGTGGGTACCGAGAGCATCGGGTTCATGCTCGACAACATGTTCCGCATGCTGACGTGGACCGACCCCATCGCGCGGACACGCTTCGTGGAAGACTGGACCATCTTTTACTGGGCCTGGTGGATTGCCTTTGGGCCATTTGTCGGCGTATTTATCACCCGCATTTCGCGTGGGCGCACCCTCAGACAGCTCATCGGCTACATGGCCGTGTTCGGGAGTCTTGGGGCCTGGGCGTTCTACATCGTCCTGGGCAACTACGCGCTGTTCCTCGACCTCAATAACGTCGTTCCGGTCCGTGAAGTGCTCGCCAACGGTGACCCGGCCGCCGCGATTGCCAGCGTTATCGGCGAACTGCCGCTGGGACCGATCGCTCAGGTGGTCTTTGCTTCGATCAGCATCATTTTTATTGCCACCACCTACGATTCAGCTTCCTACGCGCTGGCCTCGGCCGCATCGGCACAGATGGGCGTGGGTGATGATCCGGCCCGGTGGAATCGCCTGTTCTGGGCTTTGGTGCTCGGGCTACTCCCAGTTGCGCTCATGGCGGTAGACGGCGGCGTCAAGGTCATCATGTCGGCGGTGCTGGTCGCGTCCCTACCCCTGATTATTGTTGCCATCATGATGTGCGTGAATCTCGGGCGATCGGTCGGGAGCCCAGCGACCGTTTCCAGTGAGCAGAAACGCGCTTAGGCTGACCGCAGCCGAGCAGGCCGACCTCAACGGCGAACAAGGTCCGGCCGCGCAATGGGCCATGGATCTAGTCGTTTCTGTTGGCCAATGCCTGCAGGCCTCCAAACTGGTTCCTATCAAGCAGGCCCATCTTGTTGGCGCTTACCACTCGGGCGCGGCCAACCTCGCGTTTCTGGAGAAGCTGGCTGACTGGGGCGCGCAGGTTCGCGTTCCGACCACGCTGAACGCCAGCTCAGCGGACTTGACCACCGACGGCGAGCCTTGTTTCCAGCTTTCCGAGCGTCGGAAGGCGGCAGGCGTTGTCGGTCTGCTTCAGCAAATGGGGTGTACCGCATCCCTCACGTGCGCCCCTTATTTCCTTTCCGACAGTCCCCGCTTTGGAGACTACTTGGCCTGGGCGGAGTCGAACGCGGTGCTGTACGCCAATTCGGTGATTGGTGCGCGCACCCTGAAGTGCCCACAGTATTTCGACATGGCTTGCGCGCTGACCGGCCGAGCCCCGTTGGTGCGGGCGATGACCGACCAAGGACGCAAACCGCATGTGGTCATCAACGTTGAGCGCCTGTCTGACCGCTGGTTTGAAGACCGAATTGGCGCACAGCTGGTTGGCTATGCCGCAGGAACAATCGCGGGGGGTCAGGTTGCCCTGATTCGAGGAGTACCCGTGCAGCTGGGCAAACCCGTCCTGCAGGGACTTTGCGCGGCGGCCGGCGTATCGGGCTCGATGGAGATGCTCCACGTGGAAGGCTCCACGCCAGAGTCGGAAACACTAGGGGCGGACAGCGGAGACAGCGAGATATTTTTTCTCGCGGAAGACGATATTCAGGCGCTGGCGAACGCGTGGCGTCCAGCGAACGTTCATGATCCGGTGGCCGTCTGCATCGGCACACCCCACGCTGGGCCGGAGGAGATCAAGGAACTCTTGGGACGCCTAAACGCATGCGCGGGCCCGACTAGGCTACCGGTCTACCTTTCCATGGGAAGGTCGGTATATGACATGCCGCAGCTGGGCCGGGTGCTTGAGTCGCTGCAAACCAAGGGTGTGACGATCATCAGAGACACCTGCACGTACTACGGCTCACTGATGAGTGCACGGCAGGGCTTGGTCCTCACAAACTCCGTGAAGTGGGCGGCCTACGCAACGTCCGGGCTTGGCTGCACGCCGTTTCTCGCAACGCTGGCCGAGTGTGCAGATTCAGCTCTGGCGGGCGCCATGGTTACCGACAGGAGCTACTGGCGTGTTGGGCCATAGTATCAAGGTAGATTTCTTGATCCCCGGTACGGCAACCGGCCCGCTGCTTCATATCGAAGACGCCGTCAGCATTTGGGGCGGCATCGATATCGCTAGCGGTCGATTGATCGAAGCGGGACACCCAGATTATGGCGCCACTCTTGCTGGCAAGCTGCTGGTAGGCGGTAAAACCAAGGGAAGTACCGCCGGCCCTGGTGCGCTGTTGGAGCTGATGCACAAAGGCTGCGGACCCGCGGGGTTCTTGACCTTCGGTCCCGACCCGGTGCTGCTAGCCGCAGCGAAGGCCATGAACCTCTTGGACCGGAAGCCAGCGCCTATCGCTATTGTCACCCAGGAGTATTGGCGGGAGGTCTTGCGCTGGTGTCGAGAATGTCCGGAATGGCTTCTGACGCTGGATGCCGACGCGTGCACAGCCAGCGTTGCGAAACCATGAGTCGTTACATGACCCGCCAGCGATCCGACGGCGCGTTTGCCACCTGTGTTGCGCTCAAGCTCCTGGACAAGGTTATGGGACCGCCGTTGCCGCGGAAGCAGACGATCCACTCATCGATGCTTTAGTTATTGCTGGCAGGATGTACTGTTCGGTGAGCTGAAAAGGCCGCTCCATCTCGGGAAATTTACCGTAGTTTTCTCCGGTCCACGCAACCACCAGTTCAAGCTCCGGCCAGACCATAATGAACTGACCGCCGTTTCCCCAGGCTTCGAACGAGCGCAGCGGCTTCCCATCGATTTCCCGATCGATCATGCGCCACAGATAGCCGAAATCTTCGCCATACAGGTCACTGGTGGCATGTTTTCTTGTCGATTCTGCAACCCATTCTTCTGACAGCAGCCTCTGCCCATTCCATCGCCCTTTGTTGAGGTACAGAAGGCCAAACTTGGCCATGTCTCGCGGGGTGAGATGCAGACCACCACCTGTCATGGCCAGACCCTGATTGCCTCGGGAGTTGGTAATCGGCCATCGATACTTCTTGATGCCCATCGGCTCGAAGAGGTACTTGTCGGCAAAGGCGGGAATTCGGAGCTTGGATGCACGTGTCACAACATTCCCGATGGTGACAATGCCGCTGGTTGCGTAGGAGAACTTTTCACCCGGGTCGGCAGCCAGAGGCTGGTCCCAATAGAACTTGATCCAGTCTTCGGTGGGGTACATGTTGTCTTCGTTGTTTCGCACCCCGGACGTCATCGACAGCACGTGACCGATCGTGATGTCGTTTTTGCGCTCGTCCCAGTTCTCAATCGTGCCTTCGTATTCCGGAAAAAACGGCAGGACTGTTTGATCCACGCTCTCCAGGAAACCCTGATCGATCGCGACGCCGACAAGCGCGGAGGTGATGGCCTTCGCCGCTGATCTTGTCGAGTGGATATCTTTTCGATCCCACTTGCCGAAATAATCTTCGAAGACCAAAGCGCCCTTGTAGACAATCACAACGCCATCGATCCCGATGTCTGATTCATCTTCGATCAGGTTGACCATCGCCTCGAACGGTTCACGATCGATCCCCTCCGCCTCCAACGACGAGATTCTCCATTGGTGCTCACCCGGACCCAGTTCGGCGGCGGGCACTTGAGCGCCGGCATCATGATTGTCGACGTCGCAACCGCAGATGCCGAACGTCAATACGAAAACTAGCCAGTTGCGCGGTGCAAGATTCAATGGATTATTTTCCTTTGCTGTGGCTTCGGGAGGTCGCGAGGGGTTGCCGGAGCATGGTCTGCTTCAGTTTTTCGAAGGCACATCTTGCATCGGCAGGGGCGCTTCCGCATCCCCGAAAAGTATGGCCTATACCCCTCATCTCAGCCGAAGAATCCTGCGATCGACGGACACCAACGCTGGACCGCTAGGCTTCGCTAGCAGGGCGATCGGCTTTCCTGTAGCTTGGGCTGATGCATTGGCCTCGCGCGACTAGTTAGAGCCTTGAAGCTGACACGACGTGAACTGCTCGGCGTTACGGCGACGGCCGCGGCAACCTCATGCTCATCACATCTGGCCAAACGGTCTTCGGCGAATTCGGACTACGACGTTTTGGTTGTCGGGGGCGGCTCCGCTGGCGCGGTTGTAGCGGCTAGACTCAGCGAAAACCCGAACCGTAGAGTCATGCTTCTTGAGGCTGGCGGTGAGGCGAAAGATCCCCTCATCGACCAGCCGCTCCAGTGGTTTCGACTACTGGGCTCCGAGCTGGTCTTTCCAGACGAAACCTCGCAACAACGCTATGTCGGAGCGAAAACCCTCTTCGCCGGCCACGGCAGAGTGCTTGGCGGATCCAGCGCGATTAACGCCATGATTCATCATCGGCCCATGCCGCTGGACATCAACGACTGGGGGATTGACGGCTGGCGCTGGGAAGATCTGGAGCCGATGCTCCGGCTATCAGAAACTTTCCTCGGAGACCGTCAGGAAGGACGAGGCACAGCGGGGCCTATCGGCGTCAGCCTCATCCCGGATCCACCACCGCTGGCAGATGCGGCTCTGGCGGCCGCAGACCGTCTGGGCCTGGGCGCGACTACAGATATCAACACGGGTACTCAACTTGGCGCTGCCATTAATCAGTTGGCCTTCGCTCAGGGCAGACGCCAGCATACCGGACTCGCATATCTGACAACCGCCCGTGGCCGAGACAACCTCACAATCCGCACTAATGCCCAGGTCGATTCACTATCCATTGAGGGTGATCGAGTAACCGGACTCAGCTATCGACACCGGGGTGAAAAACGGCTCGCTGGAGGTGCACATGTTGTGCTTTGTTCTGGCGCACTCAGGACACCACAGCTGCTGATGCTGTCGGGTTTGGGTCCTGCCGACATGCTCCGTAAGCACGGAATCCATGTGGTGGTGGACGCGCCTGAAGTCGGCGCCAATCTCCATGATCACCTGCTGATCTCGGGCAACAATTTCGCCACCCCGGAACCGATCGAGGCTTCCGGCACGCACGGATCGGTAGCCGTCGTTTACGCCTCATCAACACCCAACGGGCCCAGAGATCTGCTGCTCAATGTTTCCACTAACGCTAACGTGATTCCGCCACTCACAGGTGCGGCCGCTGGCTTCAAGAGCTCCTTCAGCTTCATGCGGCCTCGCAGCCGCGGTCAGCTCTCGCTCACCAGCAATGATCCAACGATTCAGCCTGCCATAGACGTTAACTATCTGGCCGATGAACGCGATCGCGAGGGGATGCTTAATGCGCTTTCTCTCAGCAGGGAGCTGCTCTCCGCTCGCGAGTTCAGTCAATTTGGGGGCGTCGAACAAAACGGCGATTACTTTCGGGACGCTGCCTCATCACTGAAATTTCTACACGACGGAGCCACGCCATTTGGGCACTACTGTGGCACATGCCGGATGGGCACCGACAAAAACGCACCGGTTGCCAGCTCGCTGGCTTTTCGCGGTATCTCCGGCCTGAGTGTCGTTGATGCATCCGTGATACCAGCGATACCCTCATGTCCAACCAATCCCCTGGTCGTGGCGATTGCGGAACTATTTGCTCAGCGTTTCGGCTAGTAGATCAGGCAGGATCGCGCCGCTTACACGCCCAGGCGCGAAAAATTCTTCGTGGCCGCTAGCGCGTCGGTATCGCGGCTAGGCCTTTGGAAGAACGACACTACTCATCGCCGTAAGCGATGGCTTAAGCCCAGAGGAAGCACAGTCGGGTACGCGAGTCAGTCAGCGTAGTGCCAGCGCCGCTCATCCTGTAACGCAAAGCCGAGGTCCTCCGGCACTTCGCCCGCCTCGAGGCGTGACAACCTTGCCTCAGCGGCAGCCGCTTCGCCGAGGCGTCGCTCGACCTGCGCCAGACGGAACTCCGCCCAGCCCGAGTCCGGGTCTTCGGGGCTCGGATCGTAGTCCAGATAACGCTTCAGGCCGGCACGACCCGCCTCCAGAGCCTGTCCCGAGACGGCGGCAAATTTGCCTCGCTGGTAGTCAATGAGGCGCAGCGCTCGTACGTCCTCAGGCGTATGGCGGCGAACGTTCTGTTCAGCCTCATCGAGCACCGCTTCAGCCACCGGAAGCTGGTTGTGTACTCCCTGGATCACCAGCGTGTACTGCTGCGCCCAGACCCAGGTCCCCGCGGCCAGCGCCTGGCGATCGTAGGCAATCGCCGCCTCCACGTTTTCTTCCTGCCACTCGATGTCGGCCTTGAGTCGAAGCGCCGCGGCCTTGTCGAGCTTCATCAGCGCGTCAGCCTGCGCTCGCGCCTGCTTTTTTGAACCGCCGGCTATCGCAGGCGCCTGAAGGTAGTACTGCCCTAGCGAATTTCGGGCCTCAACGTGCGCAGGGTCCAGCTCCAAGGCCGCTAGCAGATGCTTTTTGCCATTGCGAGCCAGGCCGAGTTTCCGAAAGGTTGATGCGGCGTCAACCTGCGCCAGCTGGCCTGTCGCCAACCAATAGTGCGCCTCCGCAGTCTCGGGCCCATTCTTCAGGCGCGACTCCATGCGGCTTACCACTTGCTTGGCCTCGCCGTTGTCGATCAAGGCCTGCAGCGCTGCGTCGTCGATGTCGTTCGCGCCAACCACGCTCTGCGCCGTTGCCAGTGCGACGACGAGGGTTGTCCATGCCAAGACGTTTTTCATTGGGAAAGCTCCATGCCCATGGGCTGGTTTGTGGTCACTCGATCGCCAGGCGACTCTTTTCGGCGAAGAATGCGTGTCCAGATCATCGTCGCGGGAACGCCGATCAGCGTGGGCGCGAGCCAGACCCACACCGAGCTGCCGAGCGAGGAGTGGATGAACCGGCTGGATCCGAAGACCAGAAAAGCCGTGTGAGCGGCGATGCCGGCGCCCAGCATGGACGACATATGCTGGTATTTCCATTCCAGCCCGCGGTTCGGAACCGACAGGATGCGACGCATGGTTCCCGGTGCGCCAAGCAGGCCGATGGCACTGAGGCTCATCATCAGGACCGAATCCAGATACCACCCGGTTACCAGCACCGCTCCGGCGAGCACGAAACTTGAGCCATGTATGAGTAGTTCTACCTGGCTCCGGTGTCCGCCCCAGGCGCGCTTCATGCGAACCGCTCGAAGGCCGGCAAACGCTGCTGCGAATGTGATCGCAGACAGGTAGAGCAGCATTAGGCCGTTGACGGCTCGCAGGTTGACCGCATAGCGCGATGACGTCTCGGGGTGTGTTGCCAGCGGATCAATCAGCGTTAGCAGCGCTGCAACCGCCGCGCTCGCGGCCGTCACCATCATCGCATAGGCAAAAACCTTGCCTGCCTGGGTGTGCAGCCCCCGGCGCTTGCGCGCAAAAACCGGGAGCCAGAAACTGGCCAGGCCGATACTACCGACCACGATGTGCACCAGCACAACGGCTTTGAATAGTAGTTCCATGGTGTCACCTTTGCTTCTGAGCTCAATGGCACTCAGGTTCGCTTAAAATAGAGGGTATTGGCGACCCTCCGGTGTCATGACCCAAAGTGACCGAAGTCACTTTTTTCTGACGGTGGATTGTTGACGCACGGATTCTGTGCAGAATCAGGGGATGGAAGTCGGCCGGAAGCCAAGAAACAGCGACGCCCTGCCCTCTCTGACCTGGGCCGGCTGCTTGACGGTGGGCCTGGTTTGGTTTGTCGCTGCCCGGGGGCTGCCTGACAGCCTGCCCTGGATCGATGATCGGATTGTGCTGCATGTCGCTGCGGCTTCGTTTCTTGGGCTGGCGTTGCTATTGGGCCGCCAGCGGAGTAGATCGGGGAAAATCGTCAATCTGATGCTCCAGGCCGTCTGCGCGGCCGCAGTCATCGCCGTGGATTTGTCGTCCAGTGCGCCGATACTCAATATCATCGTGGTCGCACAGATACCCTACGTGCTGGGCATCAGGCTGGCCATCGTGGCGGCGCTGATCGTCAATGCGGCGCACTTTGTGGTGCTGCTGGTTTTTCATGACGCGACCGCCCTTTCGGCTTTTTTGAACATGGCGCTCTATGCGTGTTTTCAGCTTTTCTCACTTCTAATTGGGCACTTTGCCGTGCAGGTGACCGAGGCCCGGAACCAGCTGGCGGCCACCAACGCGGAACTGCTGGCCACCCGTTCGCTGCTGGAATCGTCGGCCCGTGATCGGGAGCGGCTGCGGGTCTCCCGGGAACTGCACGACACGGCTGGCCACACGCTCACAGCACTAAAACTCAACCTGCGCCAGCTTCGCGACCGAAGCGCCCCTCAGGATCGCGATGCCTTGAGCGAGTGCCTGAACCTGTCTTCTGATCTGCTGGACGACATCCGTGATCTCGTAGGCAATATGCGCGAGGTCAATCCGCTGGATCTCGACAAGGCCCTGACCGAGCTGACCCGGCCCTTTGCTAAGCCTGAGTTTTCGATCGACGTGGCGCCGGACGTGGTCATCGAAGATCTGACGGTCGCGGAAAGTTTGCTGGCCGTGGCCCGCGAATCCATTACCAACGTTGTGCGTCACGCGGAAGCGAGCCGGTGCACCATTTCTGTCCACCGAGATCAGGGGCGTGTGTGCCTGACGGTGGAAGACAACGGCGTAGGCGCTGACGGCGCTGAAGGATTCGGCATCCGTGGCATGCGCGAACGAATCAGCGATGCGCACGCTGAACTCGACATCTCACCCAACACGCCTACGGGGACCCGCGTGACCGCGGCTTGGGCCGTCGCATGAGTGAGACTGCGGTCCGCGTTGGCCTGGTCGACGACCAGGCCCTGGTTCGCAAAGGGCTCCGAGCCATCCTTGACGCTCATTCAGGCCTGACGGTAGCCTTTGAAGCCGAAGATGGCGCGGTGGCGCTAGAGCAGTTGATGCAAGTTGAGGTGGATATCCTGCTTTGCGATATCCGCATGCCCGTGGTTGACGGCATTGAGGTCGTAGAGCGGCTTCGGCAAGGGGCTAATCGCCTGCCTGTGTTGCTGCTGACCACCTTTGAGGACGAGGAACTTCTGCTGAAGGCAACGCGGGCCGGAGCTAATGGCTATGTCCTGAAAGACATTGAGCCGGCGGAGCTATTCACGACCATCGACGCCATTTTGGATGGCGCAACGGTGCTCGATCCGCAGTCTCGGCAGCGAGCTCGAGGCCACGATTCGCTGCCCCAGCCCGAGACTCTGCTGGCCGAACTCGACGAAAAAGAGCGTGCCGTGCTTCGATTGATGTCAGCGGGCTTAAGCAATCAGCAGATCGCCGAGCAGCTCCACAAAGCCGAAGGCACTATCAAAAACCGGGTTTCGGTCATTCTTCAGAAGCTCAACGCGCGAGACCGAACTCAGGCGGTTCTCAAGGCCATCACCAACGGCATCATCTGAGCGTTCTCCTCGGGGTCATACCGCCGGTTGCCCCGAGCACAGAAACGTTTATCCAGAACCTAGACGATCCGAACGGTTGGCGAGATAGAACCACTCCTGGTCCACCTGTGCGTTTGGATTGGGAAAGACGATCCATCCATCCTGGTCCGAAAGCAGCTCTGTGCCGTCGTGCCGCCTGGCAATTACTTCGCCGCGAGAGATCTTTTCGAAGCTGCGCCAATCCCTGGCAAAACTGTCTTCCACATGAAGCCGATCCCATACTTTGTACAGCCGGATCACCTCTGGCTCGCTGGCCGGCGGCGGCACCTCTTCTGCGGTTGTCATTCCCAGATGAGCCAACGTCGCGCGGATCGCATGATAGGCAAGCCCCGGTGCCTGTTCATCATCGTGTTGACCACATTCAAGCGTGATTCCCATGCCGCCGAAACGGCGGATGGTTTCGGTTGTTCCGACCCCGTAGTCAACGTCAGCCTCGACACCGCGCGCGAGGCGATCGCGGACGCCCCGGGCGTAAGTATCCAGCCAGCCCTCCACAAATCGATCGACGCCGAGGCGCAAGGCCAGCGCCTCCTCCTCTTGCGCCTTTGAAAATGGTTCTAGGTCGCCGCGGTTGTTGTCGGGGCCAATCAGCGCAAACGGTATACCCGGCGTGTGGAAAGAATGGAGATCGAGCAAGACATCGTGCGCCTCCAGCAACGGACAAAGCTGGTTGGCCACCGAATCCTCAAAGTCGAGCGGCCGATCGGTCACCCGCATGTTTCGATTCAGGTTGCGATCCCCGTGCCGACGCTTGAGCTGATACGCCAACGGATTGGTGATGGGAACCATCGTGAGGGATCCGCGTTCGATGCGAAGCGCACCGCCCGAGATTTCCTGCTGTATGCGCTGGATAGCCTTGGTCCCGCAGGTCTCATTGCCGTGCACGGCGCCGAGAACCAGCAGTTTTGGACCGGGCTGCAGGCCCAGGAATTGATAGACGGAAAGACCGGTTGGAGGGGACATCTTGTCCATCACTGGGTTTCACTCATCGTTGCTTGTCGTTTCAGGCGTCCGCGCACAGAAATCAAATTTGCTATTTACCTGGTCGGATCGCGCCGGTAATGGTCGTCTCTGCAGCCCCGCATGCAGGTCAACCTCTGCTTTCGAGTAACCTATACCGATCCGAATATCCACGAGCCTAGATTATCCATGACACACCCCACCCTTCGCACCTCCAAAGACACCGGTCTTCTTCTTGCGGGCAACCATAACGATGCTGTCATCCTGGTCAGCAGTGCTGCCGGCTGCGAATGCAGCCCGGAAGTCGATGCGGCTCTCCAACGGACCGCTGCAGTCGACCAACGTCTGGGAAAGGTCGGGCTACTCATTCACGCTCGCGAGCTCGCGGGCGGACGCCTGGTGCACGCACCAACGGGTCCGCTCGATCGCGATTACGATGACGTACGCCGCTTCTTCGATGCGGCTGCCAAGGGCATTGTTCGGGCTCGGGACGCCGGCGCAACCAATCCGATCATCATCGTCGAGGGCGCCCCAGCGGGGTCTGACTTTGAGCATGCTGCCGAAGTGACGTATCTGGGAGCATGTCAGGGTCTCTGGGAGCCGCTGGAAGCCCGTGAAAGCCTGGGCGAAGAAAATGTTGAGCCGGTAGAGTCCATCACCATTTTCGACGCATCAGAATCGCTTGCTGTCGATTTTCTTGCTGCGCTGGAGTCCGGCCGTCGCCTCGCCCGCGATCTGGCGGGCACCGAGCCCGAACGGATGGCGCCGCCGCGATTTGCTGACACCTGCGTCGAGGCTCTCCAGGGAATCGCCGTTTCGGTGGAAGTTGTCGACGACCAGGACAAAATCACAGCGCAGTACCCGCTGCTGGCTGCGGTGGCCCGCGCGTCCAAGACGGTTCCGCGCCATCATCCGCGGGTCATTAAGATGAGCTATGAGGGCGAAGGTCCTGTCGAAAAGACCCTGTTCCTAGTGGGTAAAGCAGTGACCTTTGATACCGGTGGCGCGGATATCAAAACCGGCGGTCACATGGCCGGCATGAGCCGCGATAAGGGCGGTGGTGCTGCGGTCGCAGGATTTATGAAAACCGTTTCACTACTGAAACCCAAAGGGCTGAAGGTCGTGGCCTATCTGGCCGCCGTTCGGAACAGCGTGGGCCCGGAAGGGCTCGTCTCTGATGAAATCATCGTTAGCCACGCAGGGGTTCGCGTACGTATCGCCAATACGGATGCGGAAGGCCGGTTGGCCATGACTGACGCCCTTTCGCATTGCCGGGAGCTTGCAAAAGATGCGGTGTCTCCGGAACTGATGACCGTTGCCACCTTAACGGGTCACGCGGCGCTCTCGGTAGGCCCTTACACTTCGCTGGTAGAAAACGGCACCGCCAGAGCGCAGGGCACCGCGCAAGGTTTGGCCGACGCGGGCGAAACGTGGGGCGACTGTATGGAAATCAACCGTCCTCGTCGCGAGGACTGGCATACCAACCGCGCCCGGTCGCAGGCAGACGATGTGCTCTCCGCCAACAACGGGCCGTCCGTCGCGGTGGCTCGCGGCCACCAGTTCCCCATGGCCTATCTGTCAACGGCGTCGGGTTTGGACGAGCATAGATACCGGTCCGAGCACCCGCTGGCCTACATGCACATCGATATCGCCGGCAGCTCCGTGGAAGGCGGTGACTGGCAGCACGGCAAACCCACGGCCGCACCGGTCGTTGCGCTCGCCGCCCGGTATCTAAGAAGCTAGTGTCCTAAACGCGCGTCTTCATGTTCAGCTTGAGCGTATCCACAATCGCGCGGCAGACGGCGATTTCCTTATCGAACTGTTTTGTCAGCCCCGATTCTTCCACCGGCTTGCTGACGTCCGGGATCTCGAAATGGTGAAGCTTGTTGAGGCTCACCCCGACACGCTTGGACAACGGCCGATTTTTCCGAGTGTCCAGCGTCAGGAGCATGTGGCGATCAAAAAATCCTGCTCGCAGCCGCGTTTTTGGGCCAAGGATCTTTTGTACTTCTACCAGTCGCTCCATGAGCGCAGGCGTTAGCAGGTAACGCGCCTCGACCTGGTCGGTTGATAACACCTCGAACTGCTTCTCAAAAGCGGCGTCTTCCAGCTTCACCCGCTCCAGCGGAAGGTCGTTGCCGGTTGTATGCAGCTTGTTGAGCATGCCTTTGTCACTCATCACGCGGGTGGTCCCGGAAAAGCGCTTAGGAAAACTTAACCTCATACAAAGGCCGTGGAAAATCAGTTTGGTCGTGGTGCTCTCCTTGGACCGGCTGATGCTTTCCCGTTCCGCCTCAAACAGCATAAAGTCGACATCCGAGATTTTCCCCATGAAGAGGTCTTCGCTCTTACCTCCGTTGGTACTCGAACCAAAGAGGTTCTGCCCTTCGAAAGCGTCCATGATGTCCCCCGGCACACTTTCCATCTGATACTGCAGACCCTGCTGGACTGCGAGTGCGGACAGGACGCTGTGCTTGGCGGTCTTGCGGAAGAGCCAGAAGCCAACGTCAGCGATAAGGTGCACCAGCAATCCGCCGACCACTGCGGCGATGACACCCCAGAGCACGGAGTCGGTGGAGTCCGTTTCCATCCACAGGTTCAATAGATAGACCAGCAATCCGAGCATTAGCGCACTGGGGATACCCAGCACCAGAACGCGGGAACGATGTTGCTTGGCAGCCAGGCGCTGCTGCTCCAGCGATTCAAAGGTGCCGTCTTTAATGGTCTGCGCACCGGTGAGGCGCAGTGAACGTGTCGCGGTCTGGACCTCGGCGGGCGCCAGGTCCCGCACTTCTCGGATGGGCTCTAGCAGCCAGTTGACGATTCCCATTGGCCGCTCAGCTCGCAAAGACGTCAGCCGCTTGAATCGGCTCTCGTTCAGCGGGCTCCATCTCGAAGAACGGAAGCGCCTTAACGCTCAGCATGCTGGCGATGGCGCTGGAGGGCCAGATCTGGACGACGTTGCGCAGCTGCTCTACGGCTGAGTTGTAAAACCGCCGCGAGGCGGCGATATGGCCCTCGACCTCTTCATAGGTGGCCTGAGCCTTGGTCATGGCGGCGACAAACTGAGCCTCGGGATAAGCTTCGGCCAGCGCAAACAGCCGATGCATGTTTTCTCCCAGAACGTTCTCGACTTTCAGATGCTCAGAAACTGCGTCAGGATCACCTGGGTCCGCTTCGACGCCCGCCTGCTTGCGCAACGCGGTAACCCGCTCGATCAGCCCAATCTCCTGACGCATGGTCTCTTTCGCGATGGCCAGCACGTTGCCGATCAGGTCGCGCCGTTTTTTCAGCTGCACGTCGACGGTCGACAGCGCGTTCAGCGCCGCGTTCCGGGTTTTGATCACCCGAACGTACAGGCCGTAAACCAAGAAGATGATCGCCAGCAACACGCCGGCTACAATCCATAGTTCCTGCATTTTTTTGCTCCTTTTTGGTTTCCAATGCCAAAAAGCTCCAAACCGCACAGAGTTTTCGCTGAAAAAAAAGGGCTTGGCGTCAGATCGACGAGAAAATTCGTAGTTTCGCTAGACCCCTTCAACCAACTGTGCGAGAGTCAGGCGGAACTTGAAGCTCTTTGGGATGGGTCATGAACAGCAGAACCGCTTGGGTATTGATTTCGGCATTGGTGCTCAGTGCATGCGCGAGCGGTCAGCCTAAAAGAGTCGATGGGAAACCGGTCGATCACATGGCCGCGGTAAGCGGCGGCAAGGTCTGTCGCGCAGAGCCCAGTTTACGAACCCGAATTCGCAAGGTCCGCTGCGTTGACAGAAGCTCTCAGTCCCAGATGGCCAAAGCTTCAATTGCCTGTGCCAGCGGCACCGGAATTTGCGGGACCGTCGACGGGCTGATGGAAGACGATAACCGCTAAGCGCTGGTCAGTAGGCTGAGTTTTGGGGTATCGGCCTCGGCCGTTCAGGGATTGAACGCACAATTCGCTGTGTGATTCTCATCCCGTAGTTCGACAATACCTGGTTGCCAAAGTTATCCACGAGGGAACGGTTCTGGACAACCGTCAGGGTCACCGGGATCAGCGGCAGCCCTTTCACCAGCCAGCCGCCTTCCGACACCGCTTCAAAGGCATCGAGGTTCAGGCGGAATTGGCCACTTTTGGCGACGTCTCGAACTGGCAGCGGTATAAGGTTGGCGCACAAGCTCACGCCCCGCACCGACGCTGGCTCCGTATCGCTGGTTGGGACGATAGACGCTCTACCGAAGGACAGGTTTAGCTGAGGCTCACTTATTACGGCCCCGACCGGAAGGCTGGGTCGAGCGGGGCTACATTTCACTGTCGACAATCCGAGCACATCGCCACTGCGATCAAATGCATCCAGCATCACGCGCTGGCCCTGCTCTACCCGACGCGGATCCGTGTTGACAAGGAATGGTGCTCGATCGGTCGCGTCATAAAACGGCCGGGTCGGGAGCGTGACCACCAGGTCGGAACGCGCATCGATTGCGGGTTCGACGTTGAAAGGGGCCTCGACAGCTCGAACCGCCAGCACCGCGCTAACGGCATCAATACCGTTAGCCCAGCGGGTAACGATCCCGCTGATCCTAGCAACGGGCTGTGCGTGAGACAGGTTTGGCCGATCTACACTCAGGGGCGCTACCTCCGCAGGAAATCCGAGATCCATCAGCGCCGTCGGCGCTACCGACGTATTGAAGCCCTCGAAGACCGAAACCAGCTGGCTGTCGCCACTCAAGCGGTTGTCAGCCGGATCAAGTGAGACTCGGCTGAGATCGAGAAAATCGCCACAGGATCCTGGCGCTGCAAGACGCGAAAGGTCCCGCGGCAGCGCGCCAAGCTCAAAGACTTCCAGCCAGGCCTGCCCTGAGGGCGCGACGGGTCTGAACGCTCTAGCGCTAAAAAACTCGATATCGACGGGTTCACGGCCAGCCACGCAGCTGTCGTCAAAATCCAGCATCAGCGGACCGTCTGCATAACCACCAGCCCAGGTGCCTACCCAGGTGTCCCGCGGCCTAAACAGGATTCTCAGCGTAAGCGTCGCCTGTCCTGTCACGCCGTCTCGAACGACCGCCCGAACAACCACCGCATCGTCGCTCACGTTGTGAACGTTGATCAGCGTGTCCAGCCCGTTTTCTGCCGAAAGCACCGGAAAGATCAGCACGCTGCCGGTGCCGTCGGCTGAGAGCTCCACCGCCTCTGCGTCAGCAAGGAACGCCACCCACAACAGAGAAAAAATCAGCCGTAATGCTTTCATGGCGGAACCCATCGGATGGTTGCTTTTAGATGGGAATGGAACGCTCCGGACTGAAACTACCCCCAAAAGGGGATTGAATCGCCAGGGTCACTTCAGATGATGCGGGTGCCCCGCAGACCTAATGGGCTGCACATCGCGGCCTTAAAGGCTGCTTAGTCCTCAAAGCCGCTGAGAAAGATCTGGCGCGGATTTGTCACGAAGATCACCGCTCCGGCGGCACCCTCAGATTCAGGAGCCCCGATCAACAGCCGCTGACCCGATACCGCCAGCGCTTCACCAAACCCCAGCTGCATAGCGCGGGCAGATCGCCGTCGCACCGGTTGCGCAGAAGCAGCGTTAAGTTCGAAACGATAAATTGCGCCCACCGGGACGTTCGCCACCAGCGCTCCTGGCGACCCGACAGCCAGCGTGCGGTCGCTCACCGCCACCGCAGTTCCAAACCGTCCATCAGGCACCGGGTCATCCGGCAGAAGCTGTCCGAGCGGCGCCCCTGCGCTGGAAAAAAGGTAGGCCGTCCCTTCGTTGTCTCCGCCCGCGCCGCCAGCGCCCGGTGCACCCGCCACCACAACTGCCGCACCAGACACCGCTACCGAAAAACCGACCTGTTCGCCCTGCTGAGGCCCCGAAGGCTCAGCCACGGCTAACAACGTCAGTCCAGCAGGGCCCGCCGCATAGATACCTGCGACACCGGAAACCGTCCCGCCAACTGCGGACGCGCCCGGTGCACCCACGGCTGCAACACCGTTGTTTAACGCAACCGACGTGCCAAAGCTAGAACCGCCGGCCGCCCCGGCCAGTTTTACTTTGTTGACCAGCTCGAAGTCCTCGCCTGGGCCACTGCGCGCATAGAGGTAAGCCGCACCGCTGGCCGTAGCCGTAGCCTCTCCCTCGGCATCTTCGGGCGCACCAATCAGCAGCAGCGAACGGTCGATCGCGACCGCTGCCCCAAAGGCTGTACCGGGAACGGGGGCGGACAGCGCCTGGTGGAATACCCATTGGCCGGCGGCGCGCTCATACACCGCAACCTCGAGTCGCTCGCCTGGCCCCTTCATGCTTACCGACTGCGAGGCGCCCACTACCATGAGGTCACCACTGATCGAAACCGCTGCTCCAAAACCTGAGGCCGAGAAACCGATCGGCACCTCCAGCGTGGGCTGCGGCTGTGCGCGACCTTCGACAATGCGGTAAATCGCCACCGCACCCTGGTCGGTTGACGACCCAGGAAGACCGCTAGCAAGATCAGACCCGCGAACGGCAACGGATGCGCCCAGCCGATCTCCGGCCGCCAGCGAGAGCGGTGGAACCACGGATTCAGCCACGGCGTCGGGCGTCGGAATCCGCTGGGTCACGCCCGTATCGCGATCGTGGACAAAAACGTTACAGGCCAGAGAGCCGGCACACTCCTCAGCGCCGTCAGCCAGGTCGAGACTGGCCGAGCGCAGCAGCACCCAGCGGCCGTCAGCCGAGAGGCCCGCGAGCTCGGTGACCGCATCCACTTCCCCACCCGCCGTGGTCACCGACACCCGTCGTGTCGTCGCGGCTCCGCGGTCCCGGACAAAAACGTCCTGGACGCCGTTGGTGTCGTCCGCCACCAGGTTGCTTGCAGTGGATTCGAAGGCGATCAGGTTGCCATTGTCAGAGACCCGCGAATCCGTCGCGGCACCATCTCCCTCAGCGCCCGCCGCTCCCAGAGACACTCGCTCGGTGATTCCCAGGGTGAGGTCTCGTAGATACACGTCACTTTCGCCGTTCGCGTCGGCGGCAACCGCCGCGCCGTTGGTCTGGAAGGTCAGCCAGCGCCCGTCTGCAGACAGGTCGCCGATCAGCGTCTGGCTGGCGGTCAGCGTTTGCCCCAGATCATCTCGGCTTGCAATCACGCTTGTTCCCGCCTGGGTGTCAGCCACCCGCAGCACGTTGCCCTGGCCGGCACCGGGGAACTCCTCAAACGCGACGAATCGGCCGTCCGCGCTGATGCGCGGATCGGTGGCCGGAGCTGCAAGCTGGGCGCCCGTCTCATCCAGCGACACCAGCCGGGTTTCGCTCGTGCTGAGGTTATGCAAAAAGATATCGTGGCCGCCACCGTCGTTGTCCGCCGGTTCGAGATTGCTCGCCACGGTCTGAAACGCGACCCATTGACCGTCGTCAGAAACCACGGGAAGCTGGCCGCCGGCACTGCTTTGTTCTCCCGCGGTGCTGCGCGACACCAGCCGGGTATCGGGCACGGTCACCAGTCTCACGTAGGCATCCGCCGTACCGTTCCCGTCCGGATTGCTGAGATCGAGGTCGGCGAAGGAGGCCAGCGCCACCACTTCTCCATTGGCAGACAGGGACGGCGTCCCGCTGACGTCGAAATTGCCTGGCGGGTTGCCGGCCGAGTTCAGATGAACCTGAGTCACGGTTCCGTCCTGGCGATTGAAAACTAGCGCCTCGTTGCCGCCGGTCGCGCCACCACCGGAGGATACGAGCAGCACAACGGCCGTGCCGTCCGCGGACAGTTCCGCCGCAGCAAACTGTCGCGCCTGGCTGCCGGACTGGCTGACGGCCTGAAAAGTTGCCAGCGCTCCCGCAAACCCCGCCAGCGCAACCGTCAGGTTAATCTTCATGGCTGCTGCTCCGCGGTAGAATCCTGAATTTCCTCGAACCCGTTTTCGAAGACTCTCGATTCACAGAAGTCGAGAACGCGCTCCAGAACGTCCTGCCGATCTGCCGGGCTGGCCAGCGCCGCCAGGTCAAAGCCGAAATACACGCCGTCGCCGCTTTCACTGCGGCGAAGCACCGCAGCCCCGCCGCCGTTGCCGTCGAAGATGACGTTCGCATCGCTTTGCGGTTCGAGCACGTCAGCCTGCGGCGCGGAAAGATCGTAGGGCCCGAGCCCCTCAAAAGCCGGCGCCTGTCCGGTCAGGCTCACGGGATTGACGTCCGACAGGGCGCTGGCCACACCGAGGCTCCTCATCAGCGGCGTTGGCGTATCACTTCCCTGGCCACGAGCGTTGAGCCAACCTTCGGAGCTTATGGCGAAACACCCGCCCGCGTCGAGGAAGGACTGGATGGCCGTTTCGGCGGCGCTGGCCGGGCCAGTGAACACATCGCTCGCCTGACCCGTGGCCCACAGTACGACGTCAAATCCCTGCAGGTCGTCGGCCGCGGGCTCGTCAGCGTCCCCGTTGGTAACCAGCACCTGTGCCGTAACACCCAGCGCAGCCAGGTCGTTTGTCAGAGTCTGCGCCACGTCCGGCGCGTTATTGTCGTCATCCACGAGCAGCAGGTTCACGTCGCGGGGACAAACGGTGGTCTCAAAGGACCGGTCGAAGCCCACCCGTTGCCCCTGGGCGTTGGTGGCGCGAACCCGGAAGCGATATTCGGTGCCACACACAAGGCCGGAGATGTTGGCACTGACGGGAACCTGTCCACCCGCTGCGTTGACGCCGACCAGCAGCACCACGTTGCCGTACGCCGTGGTCAGGCCAAAGTCGAACTGCACGTCCACTACGCCCCCGTTGCCGTCCACCAGCGCGTTGAGCCTGGCTGATGTCTCGGTGATCTGGTCGGCTGATCCGGTAGTGACCTCCGGAATACCCGCCACACAGCTTTCGGTGGTGAGGCTCGCCACGGTGGACAAGGTCTCACCGCCGGTGTTGGTCGCGCGGAACTGGAAGTCGAACACCGTTTCGCAGATCAGGTTGTCGAGATCTACGGTCACCTGTACACCCGTGCCCGCAACGTTGCCTGCCGAGAGGAAATCGCCAAACTCTTGACCGGCGGGCCGCAGCCGATACACCACCTGCGCGGTCTCGCTCGAGTCCACGTCGATCTGAATCCGGGCGCTCTGGTCAGACACGTTGTCAAAGCCGATATTGCTCAGCACCGGCGGGTCGACGCACTCGAGCGTGTCAAAAACCAGCGGGCCGTCGGTCACTGAGCCGCTCGAGTTGCTGGCGCTAGCCTCGAACTCGAAGCTCGAGCTGCAGTCCAGACCATCCACCTGACGACCGACCAGCAGTGGCGTTGAGACCGACGAAGCACTTAGCTCAGGGCCAAACTCACCACCCACCGGCCGTAGTCGGAATATCACGTCCGTCAGGTCGCCCTGAGGGTCAACGTCCGCGAGCAGCGTGGCACTGGCGGTGGTTACGTCGATGGGCGCGCGCAACTGAAGCGCCGGCGAGCCGGCGGTGGCCGAGACTAAGCCAAACACCCTGGTGGTGGTCTCGCGTGCGGCCAGAGCGTAGGTATCGGTGAGCGGCTGAAACGTGTTCGCGAGGATATCCAGGGAATAACTGTTGGGGCTGTTGGCCAGGATGAACTCACCCACCTGGTTGCTGAATACAGTCAGGCCGCCGCTGGTAATTACCGCACCGGGTATCGGGGCACCGCTGCTACCGTCCACCACACGACCCTCGAGGACGCCCACGTTGTCGCCCAGCGGCTGGAATGCGCGCAGCGTGTAGAATGCGCCTGCCCCGCCGCCGCTCAGCGCGGTGACGCGCAGAAAATACTCCTCGTCCTCGGGCAGCGTATTGACGAGCCCAGGGCCGACGGAGAGGCCAACGTCGCCTCCGGCAAGACCCTGGCTAGTGAACAGTACGGTGTCCTGATCGGACCGCAGCTCCAACCGCAGCTGCAGCTGATCACTTGCATCCTGGTTTACCACGCTGAACTCGTAGGTCGCATCCGCGCGCCCAAAGAATCGCACCCAATCCTCGTCCGCTGGAACGTGCAGCGAGTGAAACTGGGCCTGATCGGCGTCGATAAACAGCACCGAAGCCTGGGCCGCGGTGTCGTCCACCTCATAACCGTCGGGCGCATCCAGCCGTACTACGCTCAGCTCCTGCTGCACCGAGATGTTTTCGTCATCATCCACCGCAAACAGCGCGACCTGGTACCGGCCGCCCAGATCAAAGCCATCAAAAGACGCCTCGTAAACGCTGCCGCCGACCGGCTGAAGGTCCACAAATTGCTGGGGCGCAAACGGGCTCGGCGGCGAGATGGCGGCGAAGACGTTCATCACCGGCGACTGCTGAGTGCTGCTCACGTCAGTCGCCCGCAGGACGGTGGTGTCGGTACCATCCAGCTCGATGTCGTCGGAAACGCCCCCGATCAGCGGCGCGTTGCCCGCCTGGCGAACGCCGGGACCGATGTTGTAAGCGCGGGCCACCAGGCCGTCCATGGGGCCATTGGCGCGGCCGTCGTTTTCTCCAGCCACGCCGCCACCGTCGTCGAGCATCGGCATCTGAGTGGTAGACAGGGCCGCAACCGCGCGAGCGGCAATGTCGAACGATTCCCCGGCGCTTGCGCCGTTGGCCACACCCGTCCAGTAATGGCGCGTAAACAGCGGGTCGGTGTCAGCAAACAGCATCGCGTTTTCGGCAAGTCCGGTGCTGGAGAGAATGATGCGCGGCCTGCCGGGGATACCCGCCAGGTCTGGCAGTAGCTGACCCGCCGTGTTGCCTTCAAACATCGCGAGCAGCGTACCGGTGAGCACCGGCTCAAGTCCCTCCTGCAGGTCGTCGAACCACGCGTCCATATCGCGTGCGGTCAGCAGATCTCCCGCGCCCAGGAAAAAGCTGCTGCCCTGGGTGCGACCCACAAAGTAAACGGTGAGATCCTTAAGCCCTTCCGTTGCCCACTGGGTAAAAGTGAACTCCAGCGCCGAGCGCGAGAGCTGCTGGTCAACGCCCGGAATACCGCTGCTGCCAGCGCTCAAGAAACGAATATCCTCGATCCCGTTGGGATCGTCCTGATAGCCCTGCTGTAGGAGCGCACGGTAGACGAACGCGGCGGCGTTCTCGATCCGCTGCTGCTCCGTCGGGTTGTCAGAAAAGCCGGCGACCACCACGGCCCGCCGGCGCGGCGGGTTGGTGATGTTGGCGGTCAAAGGCACCTCGAAACGGGTGAGATAGCCGGACGTGTCGCGCAGCAGAACCTCCACCGAGTACATGCCCTCGGCGACGAATCCATCGAAGATGCCGCTGAAGGTGCAGGTTGACGCAAAGCCGCAACCGGACAGCGGCGGGGACAGCTCAACCTCAGGCAGCCCGATTACCGGGTTGTCGCTGGCCCCGGTAGTGAGCATCGGTGGCCTGACCACTGCAAATGCGCGTGCCACGTCTTGCGGGTTGGACACCACCACGTCGAGCGCTCCAGAGAGCTGCAGGCTGGCGTTTTCGATTCCAGGTGAGTCGTTCACCGCCGCCGTGTCGCCGCCGATAAAGTAGTTCAGCTGACCCAGGTCGCCACCATTGCTGATGCCGTTGACGTCGACCTGCGGATCCTGGTCAATGGTCTGGTTACCCACCGCCGCCGAAGCCGCCTCGAACGCTTCCCCGACGCTGCCGCCGTCAAAGATCTCCGACCAGAACTGGGCCGAGAACGACAGATAGCCCTGGGAGATAAACTTCGCATCCTGACCCGTATTGGTGGTGGTGATCACCACCCGCGCTGGGCTTGGGCTCTCGAGGTTGTCCAGGAATGACCCGGACTCGCAGGCCTCATAGATCACGGTGAGCTGACCGGGCGCGCCGCTGGTATCCAGGTTGTCTAGCCAGCTTCCAAGGGTGGTCGAATCCAGCGTCTCGGGCGCGATACCCAGGCTCGGGATGGCCAGCCCGTTAACCCGGAAACGTTCGGTGTCGCCATGATCCGCCAGGTATACCACCGCCTCGTCGGCGCCGGCCAGGCTCATGATCGCGCTTTCGATCGCCGTAACCGTGGGAAAGCCGTCGATATCGTCAGCCACACCATCGGAGTCGATATCGGCGTTGTTCAGGTCATCGGCGCTCAGATAGATGATGTCTTCCTTGCGATAACCTCGGAACAGCAGCGTCCGGTAGGCAAGATTAGCGTTCACCTGAGTCGCGTCCCAGAGATTATTCCCGGCATACGGGCCACCGCCCGCGACGACGACAGCGCGCCGATCAAAGGTCGCAGTTGTTGCCTCAACCACCTGGAGCCGACCAAGGCGGGCATCGAGCACGGCAAATCGCTGGGCATCCAGCCGCCTTATGGCGCCAACCTCAGCAACACCGAGGGGACCGGTGCCCGGGCCGGCCGGCTGATCGATTTCGGTGCCCAGCAGCGAAACCCTCACAACACGCGAATCGTTAGGTCCGTTGTCGAAATCGTCTTCGGCCACCGCCAGGGTTTCGTCGGCCAGCAGCTCAAGCGCTACCGCGTTCGTGGCCAAAGAACCGGTCAGTGGGGTGGTCGCAACGACGGCACTGATCAGATCAACCTGGAACAGGAAGCGAGTGCCGCCACCGTCGACCGCCAGGCCCAGCAGCTGCGGCTGTCCCATTACGTTCCCCACGGAGAGATCCAGCACGCTGCTCGTACCCGGCACCACCACCAGGGGTGTCGGTACACCGGCCGCCGGCATCCGGTACAGCAGGCCGGCCGGGCAATCGAAGATCAGATCTCCGTTTGCCTCAGCTACCAGGTGGGACGGGCTGCACGGCAGCGGAGCGTCGTTTAGCAGCGCCGCGCTGGGCGTGCCCGGCGCGTACTCCAGCAGGCGGTCGTCTTCGATAATAAAGAAGTTGCCGCCTGTCGGGTCAGCCGCCACATCGGCGGGGATGGCCGGCATACCCTGTCGATTGAGGTTCTGAACGGACAGCAGCTGGCCGCTGACGTCGTCGAAAAACTGCACCCGGGCATTGTTGGTGTCGGCAACAATCAGGTCTCCCGCCGCAGTCACGTCCAGGCCCAGGGGCCGGTCGAAGCGGCCGGGCGTAGTGCCGGAAAACCCGACCTCTTCGACTAGCTGCCCAAACAGCGTATAGCGGGCAAAGCGCCCGGGAACGCCGATCAACAGGTTGCCGAAGCGATCAAAGATCAGCCCGTTGCTCTCGAGCAGGCCCGCAAGATCCACGCCGGTGATCTGTGTACCGACCTCACTGAACACCGCGAGGTTGACCCGGTTGGTGTCGTTGGTCAGCAGTGCTACCCGCCCTTCGCCGGCACTGACGCCAAACTTGAGGTTGTAGCTGTCGCCGCTGCTCACCGTGCCAGGGAAGGAGCCGAGAAAGGTCCCCATGGCGGTGTATCGATCGATGGTCAGGCTCGCGCCGGCGGTCAGGGTGTAGATCACGCCGTCTGCGCCGGCGGCGATATCCAGCAGCGAGCTGCCCACGGGCTCGGGAATTTCCAGCCGTTGATAGGTGAGGTCCAGGCCGAGCCGGTGCACGCCCCGATCACCGGAGCCGGCAATCAGCAGCAGGGTCCCGTCGGGGGCAAACTCAAGATCGCGGATAGCCGACAGGCTGACGCCTGCGGGCAGCCCGGCACAGCCTCCGCTGCCGGCGGCGTTGAGGCAGCCCAGCTCCTGACCGTCGCTGGTATAGCGGGTGAGCGTGAAGGGCCCGCCGCCGATGGTGACCGAGTAGACGTTGCGCTCGCCATCGACCGCCAGCCGCGCACCCACGCCGGCGCCAGCACCGGTGTCTTCAAACGAACCGACCAGCTGAGCGCTGGGGCTCAGCTTGAAAATACGCCCGAGATCGCGATCGCGCACGTAGACAAACCCGAGATTGTCCACCACAAAGCTGTCGGGATTGCGGAACGGAATCGGATACGGCGTGTTGGGCCAAAACTTGTTTAGCGTATAGGCGCTGGCCTGGAAGACCGACAGCATGACCGTGGCGGTATCTGAACGAACCTGCCCGGTGGCGTCCTCGGTTCGCGTCAGCCCGTAGCTGAAGCTGTCCATGCCCACAAAGCCCGACGGGGGGGTGTAGAGGAAGGTGCCGTCACCGTTGTACTGCACGGTCCCGCCCTGAGCGCTGACGGTGTCGGTCAGCCCCGGGTCGACATCGCTCAGGGGTGCCGGCGTGCTGCCCCCAGATTCGTCGTTCGCCAGCACGTTCGGCGTCGTGAAGCCGCTGTCACCCAGCACGTCGAATACGCCGTCGTCCCGAGCGTCGGGCACCGCCCGCACCAGCACCGAGACGGTCGCTGAACTGGTGTCACCGTTTTCATCGGCAATCCGGTAGACAAACGAGTCAGGCTCGAAAAACGAGGCGCTGAAAAAATCTGCGTTGGGTCGGTAGGTGATCTCCCCCGTTTCGGGGTCGACCTCGGTGGTGCCGTTTTCGGGCGGGTCGATCACCTGCACAGTGCTCAGATCCAGGGGGCTGGCGCAGGCGCTGGCACCGCGCAGATCATAAACAACGGCCGCGTCCTCATCGACGAAGTCGAAGTCATCCTGCGTTTGCGGTGACCCGTCCAGCGTCAGCAGAAACAGCTGGCTATCGCTGAGCTCCACGCCGCCGTTGGCGGTGCCGCCGCTGTCGCGAAGCTGCACGGTAACCTGCATCAGACCCGCAGCCTGGCCCACGTAGCTCAAGGTGCCGGTGAGCGGATCGATGGCCGGCAACTCGGAAAACAGATCACCGGCAACCGCGCCCGCCGGCTGACTGACCACAATCGAGAGTTCGGTGGTGAGCGTCTGGTCGGATTCGTTGGGCGGGCCGGCGCTGATCTGCGGCATAAAGCCCGGCACCAGCGTTTGGGGTTCGCAGGCCGCTCCGGCTTCGAACGGTGGCAAGTTGCCGAAGCTCGGCTGATCGTTGACCGGGGTGATGGTGAGGTCGACGGTAGCCACTCCGACGTCTCCATTATCGTCCGTGACCTGGTATTGGAAGCTGTCCGGGCCGAAGTAGTTGTCGTTTGAGTCGTACGTGAAGTCACCGTTGTCCTGCAGCAAGAGCGTGCCGTTGGTGACGTCGGTGACGAGCGTGATGCCGTTCGCTTGCCCGGCAGCGTCGTCGCCACGGTCGTCGACACCGTTGCCGTTATCCACATCTACGTTGCCGGTAAACGCCACGCCGTCTTCCAGCGCCAGTGCAGGCGCGATCGGCAATACGTCGTTGGTGGGATCGGGTACCGGGTCGATCGTGATGTCGACTCGAACCGGGGCACTGACATCGGGCGTCGCGCCGACATCGGTGATGGTGTATTCGAAAAAGACCGGGGTCACATCATTTAGGGCCGGGTCATAGCTGAAGGTGCCGGAATCCGGGTCGAGCTGCAGCACGCCAAGCGCCGGTGCGGTGGCTACCTGGAAGCTGCCGGCGCCGACGCCGTCACCCAGATCGTCAACGCCACCGCCGTTGTCGGCGGTCACGTCACCCGTCAGTCTGGTGTCCTCGTCGACGATAAAGGCATCAGCCCGGCCGTCCGGAACCGGGTCGATATCGATGTTTACGGTGGCGCCAGGACCGGTGTCGCCGTTGGTATCAGTGACGGTGTAGCTGAAGCTGTCGGCGCCGTCGAAATCGGCGTTGGGGCTGTAGTTGAAGGACCCGTCGGGGTTCAGCGCCAGCGAGCCATTGGCAACATCCACCGTCAGGTTTATCGTGGCCAGCCCCGTGCCCAGATCGTCGACGCCGGCGCCGTTATCGGCGGTGACGTCACCGGACAGGCTGGCGTCTTCGTCAACGACAAAGGCGTCATCAACCGGATCCGGGACCGCGTCGATGTTGAACGTGACAGTAGCCGCCGGACCTACGTCGCCGTTAGCGTCCGTAACGAGATAGGTGAATCCGTCGGTGCCGTCAAAGTTCTCAGGGTAGGTGTAGGTAAAGCTGCCGTCGGATGCGAGCGCCAGCGAACCGGTGGTGACGTCGTTCTGAACGCTGATACTTCCGAGGCCGTCTCCCAGATCGTCAGCACCGGCGCCGTTGTCTGCCGTGACGGTGCCGCTGAACGTCAGCGCGTCTTCTTTTGGAGCAAAAGTATCGTCGACGGGGTCAGGAATCGGGTCCACGTTGATGACCACCGTCGTCAGCGACCCGGTGTCCCCGTTGGCGTCGGTTGCGGTGTACGTGAAGCTGTCGACGCCGTCGAAATCTGCTGGATACAAATAGCTGAAGGTGCCGTCGCTGTTCAGCAGGAGCGTTCCGCTGCTCACGTCGGTCACCAGGTTGATGCTGCCCAGCCCGTCGCCCAGGTCATCAGCGCCGCTGCCGTTATCGACGACAACGTTCCCAAGCAGCGGTGAGGCATCTTCTTTGGGTTCGAACAGATCGTCCTCGGTGTCGGGAATCGGATCGACATTAATCGTGACAGTGGCAGGCGGCCCGGTATCGCCGTTGGCGTCGGTCACGCTGTAGACGAAGGTATCGGTACCGTCAAAGTCCGCGGGATAGGTAAAAGTAAAGTCGCCGTTGGCGGACAGCGCCAGCGTGCCTGTGCTGACATCGCTGACCAGATCCACCGTTCCCAGGCCGCTACCCAGATCGTCGATGCCGCCGCCGTTGTCCACGGTCACGTTGCCCGTCAGGGGAGAAGCGTCCTCCTTGGGCGAAAAGCTGTCGGCTGTTGGGTCCGGCGCTGGATCGATCGCGATGGTGACGCTTGCCGGCGGGCCGGTGTCTCCGTCCGTATCGGTAATGGTGTAGGTAAAGCTGTCGCTGCCGTTGAAGTTGGCGTCCGGGGAATAGCTGAAGGCACCGCTGGCGTTGAGGTTGAGCGTTCCATTACTGACGTCGCTGCCCAGGTTGACCGTTCCCAGGCCGTCCCCAAGATCATCAGTGCCATTGCCGTTGTCCGCCAGCACGTTGCCGTTGAGCGTACCGTCTTCAACTATAGCAAAGCCGTCGTCAACCGGGTCGGGGATCGAGTTGATATTGATCGATACCGTTGCGCTGGTGCTCACGTCACCACTGGCGTCGGTTACCGAGTAGGTGAAGCTGTCGCTGCCGTCAAAATCCGTGGCATAGGTGTAGGTGAAACTTCCATCGCTGTTCAGTACCAGCGCGCCGCTGCTGACGTCAACCACCAGGTTGACGGTGCCCAGACCGTCGCCCAGATCGTCAGCACCATTTCCGTTGTCTGCGGTCACGTTGCCCGTCAGCGGTGATGAACCTTCATCGGGGGTAAAGCTGTCAGGCTGCAGGTCCGGGATAGGGTTGACGTTGATCGAGACTGTCGCGGTTGGCCCAGTATCGCCGTTGCTGTCCGTCACGCTGTAGATAAAGCTGTCGCTGCCGTCAAAATCCGTGGCATAGGTATAGGTGAAGTCGCCGTTGGCGGACAGGCTCAGACTGCCGTTGCTGACGTCGGTGACCAGGTTTACCGAGCCCAGCCCGCTGCCGAGGTCGTCCGCGCCGCTGCCATTGTCCACCGTCACGTTGCCCGTCAAAGGCGATCCGTCTTCGTCGGGGGTAAACGTATCGTTCACGGGGTCTGGCACCGGATCCACGATCACGGTTACCAGCGCCGTATCGCTGTCCCCGTTGGTGTCGGTCACCCGGTAGGCAAAGGTGTCGGTTCCGCTAAAGTCAGCAGGCGGCGTATAGTCGAAGATGCCGCTGGTCTGAAGATTAACGGTGCCAAGAGGCGTCGGCGAAGGCTCCTGGGTAACCGCGGACAGCCCATCGCCCAGGTCATCAGCGCCGCTGCCGTTGTCGCTCAATACATTATTGATTTCACCGGTAGAGTCCTCCGGTACGGTGACGTTGTCGGCGCGCGCGTCCGGCACCGCGTCGATATCGATCGTGACCGTCGCGGTATTTCCGAGATCACCGTCTGCGTCGAGAACCTGGTAGGTAAACGAGTCGCTGCCGTCGAAGTCTGCCGGGTAGGTGTAGGTGAAGCTGCCGTCGCTGTTGAGGAGCAGCGTCCCCGTGGATACGTCGGTGACAAGATTCACCGAGCCCAGGCCGTCTCCCAGGTCGTCCGCGCCGCTGCCGTTGTCCGCGGTGACGTTCCCGGCCAGGGGAGAGGCATCCTCCTTGGGTGTGAACAAATCATCGAACGAATCCGGTACGCGGTCGATGACAATCGTGACCGTAGCCGGTGCGCTGGTGTTCGGCGTCGAATCCGTGATGGTGTAGGTAAAGCTGTCGGACCCGTCAAAGTCGGCCGGATAGGTGTAGGTAAAGGTGCCGTCGGAATTGAGACTTAGGGTACCGCTGCTGACGTCGGTGACCAGGTCGAACGTGCTGGGCGTTACGCCCGGATCGTCAGGGCCGTTACCGTTATCAGCAGCCACGTCGCCAGCCAGCGGCGAATTGTCCTCGGGCGCAACGAAGTCGTCGTCAACGGCAATCGGCTGAGCATGCGCAACCGCGCCGGCCAGCAGCAGCAGCGCAATGGCAGCGGAACGCAATCGTCCACGGAACGTTATAAACCTACCGATCACAGCATGGCGACTCCTTGTAACCGTGCCCGCGCCGGGCTTGCTGTACGGTCGAGACAGCGCCACGCTTAGACCCATCCTGAGTCTCAACCGGCGATGCTCCCACACCCCTAGAGCCTTGAAATCATACGTGATGGGTGGAAAGCGGTCTAATCCCGGGATGCTTTCCGCTTCCGGTGTGGCTGGGTGAGATGGCCTCCACAGCAGCACTCGGAATTCCTTTCATGGCAATTTGCCCTTGACCAGCACGGGAATCGAGACGGAAAACTCTCACGATTCGTCTATACCTGGAAGAAACCCCGGTCTTGAGAAGGCGATTGTGGAATGAAGGCATTTGGACACGCGCTGCTGCTTTTCTTGGCGCTGTTGTGGGCTTCGAAGGGCAGTGCACAGCCCAACGACGTGATTTTCATCGGCGACTTCGAGCCCCGAGACTTCGTGTACCAGCCCAATGAGCCCCTGGACGTCCTGTTTTTCTGCGAGCTGTTCTACACCGATGACAGCACGCTTTCGCAGAATCGCTACTACTTCGATTTCGCGTTTGACGGCGCGGTTCAGGGCGGTTTCCAAGTCGATACGGGGGATTTTGTGACGGTCAATGGCAACTACACCATCACCAACGGCCAGATCACCTTTGACGCAACCAATGGCTTTGGCGCCGATTTTGCGATGACCACCAACACAATCACTCCCAGGCTGGGCATTCCCGGCTTCTTCGGGGCGACCGGCAACGGGCTAGGACGGCCTGCGCAGCTTGCGTGTATCGCCATCGGGCATGGCTACGATACGGCGACCGAAGTGTACGAACGCTACGAGTGTCAGGACCAGCTGACCGCTGCCGGCACCTACAGCAACGTGATCGAGCTCAACGCGTTTGATTCAACAATCAATCTGTTTGTACCGGGCGCCGCGTTTCGGCAGCGCGACTTTTTTGCCTCGGGCACCACAACGGGCGACCCAACGCTGATCGAGCGCAACGACTTTGGCATCTACCGACGCGACGGGAACCGCGTGTTTCTGGATTTCACGCTGGGCCCGCTGCCGCTAAGCTTCAGCGATTGGAACACCGCCACAGCGGACGCCGTGAACAACTCGCTGGCGATCGGCGAGTTTGATCCACCGCTGCCACCCTGTCAGCGGGTGGACTAGCGTCGCCGCCGAAGGGGAAGTCGCTGCTACGGAACTTCAAACCCGCTGGAAAAGACGACATCGCCGGTGAACAGCGCGACGTTGCCCGCATAGACAGGGCCTGTCTGGTCGAATGTGCCGCCGATGTAGAGCCCTTCTGATGTCGAGAGGAGGCTGGTGCCAACGCCGGGCACAACACTTCCCGAGCCGAGCGCCGGGAATGGCGTCTGGATCGTACCGCCATTGAGTCCGATCCAGCTGCTGCCATCCCATGCGGCGATACCACGGCTGGTAACACCTCCTGCGTCATCAAAGTCACCGGTGATGTAAATCAGTCCGTCGTGTAGCCGGATATCCTGAACGCTGGTCGCGGCAGCGCCGCCGTCAAGGCCGGTACCCAGAGCAAAGAGATTGCTTCCGTCCCAACGGCCAATCCGATTCAGCCGGCCAGGCGCATTGTCGACGACGGTAAAACGGCCACCGAAATACAGATCACCGTCAATGTTGGCCAGCGCGAGAGCACCCACGCCCGAGCTGAAGCGGATGATCACGTCCCACGTGCCGTTATCGAGCAGCGCAATCACGTCACGCCGCGTACCGTTTTCAAACCGGAAGTTGCCGGCGGCCGCGATCTGCCCGTTGTATTCCCCGATAGCAGACAACGAGATCGGTTCCGGAAAGCCGCTGCTCGCGTCCTCGATAGTGCTGCCATTAAACCGACAGACCCGGGGGAGCACGGACCCGCAGCCGCCGCCAACGCCAGAGAAATAGAGGGCGTTTTCAAGGACGTAAAGGTTGTCAGCAAAAACGTCGGAACCGCCGGCATCGCGCCAGCTGCTGCCGTTCCAGGCTACCAAACCGCCGGTCGCCGAACCGCCGGCTCCACTGACGTTGCCGGCGGCATAAAGCTCGCCTTGAAACACCGCCAGGGAAAAAATATCGCCGGTGACACCGTTCCCGACGGCCGACCAGCGGGCGCCGTCCCAGCGTGCAATCACCGGTGCATTAACGTCATCGCCGGCAGAAAGAAAGCCGCCTCCGGCATAAACCTCACCATTGTATTCTTCAAGCACCTGGGCGGCGCCCTCAATCCCCTGACTGGTACCCCGCCAGAGCCCGTCAGGCTCTCCCTTACAGACAACAAATGGACTGAAGATCTCAGTCCCCGATATGCCAAAGTGAAGCAGACAGATGTCATTGTTCGGCTGCGTAATGACTTGCGTCGCTGTTAAAGCAGAACCCAGATCCAGCGCCGTGGTGTCAACCGCCTCCCAGGCAAACCCGTCCCAGCGCGCCAGCCCGTTCGCCCCTGGCAAATCCGGCCAGGGTCCGGTCACGTAAAGGAAGCTGGAGTTGGTGGCCATGCTCGGTACGGTAAAGCCAGGGCCCTGACTCCCGTCGTCCAGTGTTCGCCAGCTAGGTCCTGAGGCGACCGGGGACACGGCGATTCCCGGCACGGGCTCGCTGTCGATTTTGTCGAAGGCTCCTGTCGCGATCACTTCGTTGTTAAAAAAGGCCAGATCGCTGACGGTCCCGAACGATGTATTTCTTTCGGTCTGCCCAAATGGTGTCCAGGTAGTATTGGTCAAGTTGTAGCGGAATACGCCGCTGCCGCTGGCGACAAACACAAAACCTTCGAAGGTACGCACCACTTGGACCGGGGCCACAACGCCGTTGGTGGCACCACCGTTTCCGATCAGCGGCTCCCATTCTGCGCCGCTGGTTCGCGCCACTCGGCTGGCCGTGATCGGCGCCCCCTGGTTGTCCCGCACTTCGGTAAAGCTACCGCCGATGTAGAGGTAGATGCCACCATCGAACCAAACCGAATTGACCGCATTGTTCGGCCCGTTGCCTGTGCCGCCCGGCTGATACCAGCTGTCTTCAGCGGTGCTGTAGCAGGCGATGAAGTTGAACCCACCGGGGCTGAAGTTGGTGAAGTTTCCGCCGACGCAGTAATCATTGCGAAACGGGGTCACCGAGGTGATCGAGCCGCTGAAAATCCCGAAGTCGATGGCGCCGCCGGTGCGCCAGCGACCATTTTCAAAGAATCGAAGTACATGAAACTCGACCTCACCCGCGGCATTCACGAACTGCAGCGGCTGACCCGCGCCGACAAACCCTTCAGGCGTCTCGGCGATGGCCGTTAAGGCGAGCTCTGGAGCACGAGCAAACTGATCGCTCCACTGACCCGCCACAGGACCTGCCGCCAGCAACAGCAAAACCCCCAAGAGAACCACCATCGGGCTGCCGCAGCGGTCTGTGTATCGTTCGTTCACCATTGTCGTTCCCTACCGTTGAGCGTGCGGCACTTGCCGCTCCTTAACTAGCAGGGCGAAAAAACGATCTTGAGTCCGCCAGGACCTCCAGAAAAGTTGCGTTTACGGTGCTTCTTCGAAGCCGTCGAAGAACACAGGATCGGGCAGCCCGATGCTGCCCCTCGGTGCGCTGAACAGCTCCACGACTCCGTCGGCAAGCTGATCGGCACGATAGATGATCCGAGATCCGTCTGGACTCACGTCAAAGAACTCTACGCTGCCGCCGCTGACCAGCGGTGGGTTGACTTTCTGGATAGCGCCACCTTCGATCGACACGATGAACAGCTCGCTGACGCCTTGCGTATCCCGGTCTGCGAGAAACAGAACGGCCCGGCCGTCCGGGGTGATGACATAGCGGGTGATGCCGGTGCCCGCGGGAAACCCGTCAACCAGCGTCGTTACCGGTCCACCGCCAAACGGGACGCTGAACAATGCGTTGACGGGCGGTTGGCCTTTCGTGGCAACGCCACCGTCTTTGCTCGCCTGGTCAGGGACTGTAGCGTACACGACGGCCCTGACCTCATCGGATATCTCGAAGGTACTGACGATGTCACGGTTCGGCAATGGGGTATTCAGTTTGGTCGAAATGCCGCCGCCCGGCGGTACGCTGAATAGCTCAGTGCGATTATTGGAAGCCTGGTAAAAGACCGAGCTGCCGTCAGCGCTGAGGGCGAATGGCCCGACGCGACCCAGGGTAGGATCGCTCAATTTGACGCCCCCACCACCGCCGATGAGAACGCTGTACAGTTCAAGAAGGTTGTCCGTGTCCTGATCCGCAACGTAGAGGACCCGCAACCCGTCTGGGCTGATCTGGAACCGGAATACCCGCCCGCCGCTGACGAGCGGACTGTTGAGTGTCGTTATGGGGCCGCCATCAATGGGGACGCTGAATAACTCATCGGTTCCAAGCTGGTTCACGGCGGCCAGGTAGAGCACGGTCGAGCCGTCGGGATGGATTCGAAAGCCGGATCCGTTCACGTCGCCATTCGCGGATAGCGGCTGGTTGAGCTTGGTCACGATACCTCCGGCCGCAGGTACGCTGTAGAACTCCTGCACACGGTTAGTGTCCTGATCTGCAACGTAGACCACGGTGCCGCCGTCCGGACTGAAGATCGGATCAAAAATGATTTGCCCGCCGCTGACCAGGTCATCGTTGAGCTTCGTCACCGCGCCCCCGGATGCGGGAACGCTGTAAAGTTCGATCACGCCGTTCCTCGTCTGGTCGCCCGTATAGATGACTCTTTCCATATTGGGGCCAAAGAAGAATTCTCTGATATCTCCTCCCGCCGGCAGCGGGTCATTGAGTTTCTCCACGTTGCCGCCCTCGATCGGGACGGTGAACAGCTCGAAGACGTCCTCGGAGTCTTGAGAGGCGACAAAAAGGGCTTTGGTGCCGTCCGGGCTCAGGAGAAAGCCGTTAAACCGAACGTCGCGCCCCCCTTCCAGCGGTTCATTCAGCTTGGTCGGCGCGCCGCCGACGATGGACACACTGTAAAGCTCATCCACCTCATCGATGTCCTCGTCGGCCAGATAAACAACCTTGGCGCCGTCGGCGCTGATGGCGAAGCTAAGGATCTCACCTCCCTCGACCAGCGGACCGTTCAGTTTCACCGGTTCAACCTGCGCAAGCGCCGATACCAGGATCACGAAAAGCAAGATGAACCACGCCAGGACCAGCCAGATGACTGGAATGGGCTTCTGGCTGGATGGGTCGGCTTTCGAGGTCGCGCGGAGCATGGCTAACCGGTCAGTGTTCATCACGGTGCTTCCTCGAAACCGTCCGAAAACAGAGGATCCAGAACCCCGATAGCGTTTCTGGAGACGCTGAACAGCTCAACGACTCCCGCAACGTTTTGCTCAGCCTCATAGAGAACATGTGTGCCGTTGGGCGCAAAACTGAATGAAAGGACTCTTCCGCCATTCACCAGAGGCGCGTTGATTTTCTCTACGGCACCACCGCCGAGTGAAACGGCGAATAGTTCGAACAACCCTGCCGTATCCCGGTCCGCGATAAAAAAGACCGATCCACTGTCTGGGAAAATGGCACTGCTCCGAATGCCACTGCCGTCCGGAAACCTCTCCAGGATTTGCGTAACCGGACCACCGGTTAACGGAACGCTGAAAAGCGCATTCAGCGGCGGCCCACCCTTTGCGGCCGTCTTGCCAACGGCGTTAACAATCGTACTGAACGAGGAATACACCACGCTGCTGGCGTCGGGCGAGATTTGAAATCCGCCGATACGATCCGTCGCTGGGAGTACCGCGCTGAGTCTTGTCGGAGTACCTCCGTCCACAGGTACGCTGAAGATCTCACCAAATTCGTCAGAGGGCCGGTACACCACCATGGCGCCGTCAGAACTTAGGGAGAAACTGGAAAATACGTTTCCGACTTCGGGATCACTTAGCTTCACCGCCACGCCACCACCGATGGGGGCGCTGAAGAGCTCAACGAGGTCATCCGTATCCTGATCAGCCAGATAAACCACCCGGGAGCTATCGGACGTAATTTCAGCCCTGTTGACGTTACCACCGCTCACCAGGGGCCCGTTGAGCTGTGTTGCTGCCCCTCCGTTAATGGGCACGCTAAACAGCGCCTGACCATCCGAGGAGCTTTGGTTTGCCCGAAAGACCACGGTAGTACTGTCAGCACTGATTCGAAGATTGAGGCCATCGACGTCACCCGTCGAAGAGAGCGGTGGGTTGAGCTTGGTCACGGCACCCCCGGCCGAAGACACGCTGAACAGCTCGCGTACATTGTCCGTTTCTCCATCCGCGAGATAAACCACGGTGCTCCCATCGGGACTGACCCGGGGCGAAAACAGCACATCCCCTCCCGGGGTCAGGGCGTCGTTGAGTTTCGCCACCGTGCCGCCGGCGGCGGGCACACGGAAAAGTTCGATCACGTCGTTGGTTATTTGATCTGCCACGTAAAAGACGGTCTCGCTGTCGGGGCTAACCAGAGCAAGAGTGACGTCTGCCCCACCAGGAAGCGGATCATTGAGTTTTGTTACGACGCCGCCCTCTATCGGCACACTGAAGAGCTCAAAGACTCCCACCGTATCTTGAGAAGCTCTATAGATAATTCTGCGGCCGTCCGGAGTTACTGTGAAGCTGGTGCTAACGTCCCGCTGGCCGTCCAGAGGCTCGTTTAACTTGACCGGTACACCGCCATCGATCGATACGCTGTAAAGCTCGAACACTTCGTCGATATCCTGATCGGCGGCATACACCACGGTCGCCCCGTCCGGGCTGATTATTGAACGGCGAATATCGCCCCCCTCTACCAGCAAACCATTCAGCCTAACTGGCCCACCCTGCGCGAACGCGGAGAACGACAGCAGATTCAGTACCGCCAACAATGCCAGTACCAGCCAGACCACGGGCCGAATTGCCAGCCCTGGCGTTTCCAAGGAAAACTCCGTTTTGCTTTGCATATAACTGTTCCGCGATAGCCCAATAATTAACGTACCGACCGAAGCTCGGCAGGGCCGAGACGGATAGTTGTCCAGCATAAGCATGCATTGCGAGCGTTTGAGCGACCGTGGTAACCAGCGTTGAATCGGTGGGTGAACGGCCTTGCGTGTGGCGGCGACTTTCGTGGAGCGTTCTAAGTGTTTCGGCAGGTGCTTAGTCGCAGGAAAATGCAGCAACAGGCCAACCGATCGGTCGTTTTGCCTTCAAACAGAGGACAGCAAAAAAGACGCGGCTTTCGGTGACTCGGTGACCGGTTACAAAAAAATTCTCACCCGTCCTCGGCAAGGACCTGCTGGCGTCGATCCGGTTCAGGATGATTTTTCGGTTGCGCCCAAACGCTGTTGGGATCCCCGTACTGGGATCGCTGGTGCACCGCACGACCCATGCGCCAAAACGCCGCCGTGCCGATCAATGCCAGCAGGTTTACCAGCAGCAGTCCCCACTGGCCGGTTGCTGCGCTGCGCCACAGCGGCATGTCTACCACGATGGCGTCGGCCAGCGGGATAGCTGCGCTTAACGCTGCCGCAAGGTAAAGCAAATCCCTTGCACCGGCTGCCACCGAGCGAACAAAGCACCAGCCGATCGCTGCAAAAAACACCACAAAATAAGCCAGCTCAGTCAGCTCGGTTTGATTAGGCAGCTCAACGGCTACTCGACTCATGAGAAACGCGGTCGAGATGCCGGCCATGCAGCCGATGCACACGCCGCTATTCAGCTTAGCCAGAAAGCGGGCGTCCCTTCGCTGCTGCGGCTGCCTCCGCTTGCGCCGGGTCTCCACCCACAACAGGTTGCCGGAATAAAACAGGAACGCGCCGGCGAGGCCAAGGAAAAAGTACACCCACTTCAACGGGTAGCCGCCGAAGGTCGCAAAGTGCAGCGAGATCAGGCCATTGAACAGGTCTGCGCCGAGGGTGGCGGTGGCAGGATCATTGAGCGCCAGCGATTTTCCGGTCACTGCAGATAGCATCACCATCGCATTCGGCGCTAACGTTGTGCCCCCTTCGATAGTTCCAGACACCTGTACCGCGCTACCAAGATCACCGGCGTGAGTGAAGCTCAGCTCTCCCACCATCAGCCCGGGAAGCTGCGCTTGGGCCTTGGCAACCAGCTCGGTCACCGTCAACAGTGCAGCCGGTGTGCCGGTTGGGCTTGGCGGCTGAACCAACCCAAGCTCAGGGGCCAGCAGCGCAAACAGGTTCTCTTGCTGAAAAACCAGCGACTGGAACGGTGCCAGCAGCAGCACGCCAAACGCCAGCAGCACGCTGCTCCAAACAAACATGAAGTGCCACGGCAGCGAAATCACCCCCACCACGTTGTGCGTGTCCAGCCAGAAGCGTTTCAGGTTCTTCGTGGAGCGGATGATCAACAGGTTTTTCAGAAAGTCCGGCAGGAAGATGATCAGGCCAGAGATCAGCGCCAGGCCATAAATTAGGCAGACCACACCCAGCACGTAGAGCCCCCAGCTGCTGGGGAGACCCGCAGTGTAATGCAACCGATAGATAAACTCGCCTAGCGCCGCATTGCTCTCTACGTCGCGCAGGACGCCGTTCTCGGCAAGCTCGTAACCGTGGCTCTCGAACGTCCCGTCGTCCAGTCCTTCGAACCAGTACAGCTGGTGGCCGTGTCCGTGCGCATCGCCCAGGTGCAGATGGAAGTTCACTGCCGCGTCAGGATCTACCGCCAGCACCTGGTCGATGAGCTGCTGGGCCTGGCCGAGGTCCTGTGTCACCGAGGGAACGCCCGTGTAGCTGTCCCACGACTCCAGCTCATGGAAAAACACGGTTAGCGCGCCGGCATAAAACGCGATAAACAGCGCCATACCCGTACCCAGCCCAGCCCAGGTATGCAGACTCGTGAAGGTCTTCAGCGTCGACGACTTCACGCGCCGCCGATCCCAAGCTTTGCCAGCAGCTCGATCAATCCATAGCCGCCCAGCGACACCGCCAGCAAAACAACAGCGGCCATCCAGGCCTTTGGAATCAGAAAGCTGGCTGTTGCCACCGCCACCCACAGCGGAATCAACATCAGCAGCGTGGGCACCCGGAGCGACGGCAACGGCGGGGTAGCCGCCAGAATAAGTGCAATCAGGATCACGCTCGCAGGAATCGACAGCAGCACACCGACAAAAGACCTAGCGATCATGCTTTGCTATCCGCAAATAGCTGACCCACGGGGTGATGACCGTGGTCAGAAAGTACACCGACAGTAGCGTGTAGAAACCTGGCCAGAAACCTCCCAGCGCCTCACCGAACCAGAATCCCACGCTGATTGCCGCCAGCGCGGCGGCGAGGAAGGCAGACCTTACACGACTAGCCGCGTGACGGACGCCTAAGTGAGTAAAGACCGCTGAAGCCACCGCCAAGGCAATGCTCATTCCCGCAATCACGTACTGAATTTTCCTTGCAATACCTCGCCGCTAGACATCAGAAGTCGTAACGAACAAACGCACCTACGGTGCGGGGCTCGCCGAGACGGGTTTGAATAGGTGGCCCAAGAAACGACGGAAACCCATCACCAATGGGCAAATACTCTTCGTCGAGGAGGTTGCGTACGTAGACACTCAGCGTGTAGTTCTTGTACTGGTAGCCCAAGTCAGCGTAGAGCACCCAGCGATCGTCAACCGGTATGAAATTCTCGGGATCCGTGAAGTGCGAACCCGTGTAAGCCGCAGACGCCTCAAACCGAAGGCCATTTTCCCAGGCATAAGAGCCGCCCAAATAGGCGGTAATCTCGGGCGAAAACGCGAATTCGTTGCCTGCAAAGTCTTGGGCGTTGTCAGTGTTTGCGTTTTCGACGAAAGTCGTGAACTCCGAGTTGACGTAGGCGACCGTACCAAACAACGAAAACTGTGCGGACAAGTCGGCCTCAACGCTTAGCTCACCACCAAACAATCGAGACTCGCCGGCATTGACCGTTGTGGGCTGCTCTAACTCGTTGCCGCCGATTTCGAGGATTGTGGTCGCGGTCACCTGCTGATCGGTCCAATCGGTGTGAAAAGCGTTGGCCCGAACACGAATGCGATCGTCAAGAAACGAACCCCGATAGGCTAGCTCTATATTGTCCGTGGACTCTGCATCAAAGGCGACGCTGCCGCCAAGGACTGTAGAGACGCCGCCGCCGCGGTAGCCCTGCTGATACACAAGACTGAATGACTGGTCCTGCGTGTAGTCATAGGTCAGGCCGACCTTCGGCAGGAACGCATCATAAGACGTGCTGCCGCCACCCGCTTCGTCTTGAAACGCGGCGGCCAAAAAACTCGCCTCTGGGGGAATGTCGTACATGATCCCGACATCAAGATCGAAGTCTTCATCGTCGTAACGTGCACCGAGAGTCAGACTTAGGTCTGGTGATAACCAGTCCAATCGCACATCGACCTCACCGAAAACTGCGAGGTTTTGTACGTTACTGCGGTCGGTAGAGTTCTGTGAGACGGTAACACCGGCGAGCGGCGGAATACCCGTCAGAGCCCCGGCATCAATCGAGAAAATAAACCGATTGTCAGGTTTGATCTCGCTATAGAACATGCCCACCGTGCCAACGACTTTCTCGTATTCAAAAGCCAGCTGGAAGTCCTGTTCAACAACCCGTGAGCCGATATCCTGTGCATCGTTGAACAAGCGAGCAGGCGTGAAGTCCAGATCGCGAGAAGTAACCTGATCGAAGCTAAAATAATTGGTCTGGGATGTAAACGTCAGGCGATCGCTCAGCACGTAATCGAGCTCCAAGCGGACGATGGTGTTCTCCGCGTCTTCTCCTCCATCGTTATCAAACGCCACATCAAACGAGCTTGGGAAACTCGGACCAATGACCAGATCGACGCCACGGACCGTATTGGAGTAGGAAGCTGACAAGACCGCGTCGAGCCTGTCGTTCGGAGACCAGCGCAAAGCAGCTCTAAAATAGTCGTTCTCGCGCTCGTCGGCTTCCTCGTCCCGAAAGGTATTAAAGGGTAATCCGGTTTCGCGAAGCACGTCGGCACTAACTCTTAAGGCCAGCTCGTCGTCCAGTAGCGGCACGTTAGCCATTGCCGAATAGCGTTGAAAATCTCTTGATGCAAACTCCGCTCGACCAGCGAACTCCTGGTCAAAGGTGGGGTCGTTGGGATTAATGATGATCGCACCGGCAAGCGCGTTTCGACCTTGCTGGGTCGATTGCGGCCCCAGCAACACTTCAACCTGATTGATGTCCCACATCGAATACGTGCCGTTCCGCGTAGAGTTGAAGTTGGGGAGCGCTACACCATCGATCTGAGTGGAAACCGTCAAGCCAGAACCGGCAAAACCGACACCGTTGTAGGGGATTCCGCGAACGGAAAACCCTTCGCCATTCGGCACAACCCCCGGCGTCCGGTCCAGCACCTCAATGAGACTGTTATCGCTTCGTCGCTTCAGTTCCTCCGCGGTAATCACGATCGCGCTGGTCCGGGTGACCTGCAGCGTTCGCTCGCGAAGCTCACCGGTTACCGTCACCGACTCCAGCTCCAAAGGGCCCCGTTCCTCCTCCTGGGAAGCATTGCCGCTTTGACCAGCGTCCGTTGACTCATCGATCATGGATTCGGTAATCGTAAAATCACCTCGAGATGTTCTTGTCGCAATGAGGCCAGAGTCCTGGAGCGCGCGTTGGAGCGCAACGGCAGCGGTATAACGCCCGCGAACGGCTGGTGACGATTGCCCAGCAATCAATGATTCGGGGGCGATGATGTTAACGCCAAGGGCGTCCCCTAACTCGATTAGCGTTTCGGCAAGCGGACCCGCTGGTAGGTCGATATCGGTGGGCGCAGTCCCAGCGCTTGTGCTCTGGGCGCTTGCGCCCGTGCTCCCGAACCCTGTCGCGAATAGCGCCGTAATCAGAACGACGACCGCTGACGAGCTTTTTGTTGTGCGTTTCCCCACGAATCACCCCTTTTGCAATGCCTCATCGCGACTGCCTCTCAATCGCAACTACATTCATAAGACTCATGGGGTGCCAAAATCAGTACCCGCAACCCAAAAAATCTCGCGCGCATGACTCGTGACTAACGCTCCGCTTTGCCGCGGATCAATATCTGGCCTTCCTTTCCCTCGGTAACCTCGACAGCGAACATATGAGGTAACGTTGCAAGCAAGCCATCGATGTCCTCGCCACTGAAAGAAACCGCAACCTTTTCATTGGCAAGCTCGTCAGGAAGGCCGTCGAGGACAATTTCACGCGTTGAGTAGCGGTTGGCGTCACCGATCAATTCCCTAAGCGTTGCCCCGGCGTATTTCAATCGATCCGATCGCCACAACGCAAAATCTTCTGGCGGAAAGGAGGCAATTGTTGACAGTCCCTGCTCCCTGGAGGCTGACAGCTGCTGACCGACCGTCATTTCCCGAGTAGCCATCATGTCGGAATGGGTGCCCGAAATGACGATCGGGTGCAAAGCTTCAACCGTTCCCTCCGCCACCGATACGCGGACCACACCTCCGTTATTACGTACGTCGAACACCGTTCCTATCACACGAACGGTCAGCGACTCTGCAACAACCAGAAAGGGTCGCTCGGGGTCTGCGGCAACGTCGAAGACCGCTGCGCCGCCGAGTAGCTCGACGCGGCGTTCAGCCTCAGACATTGAAACCCGCAGTTTGGTAGAAGCACCAAGCACTATCTCGGTAGCGTCTGAAAGCGTCACGCTCCTGGTCTGACCTTTAGCGGTTTCATGAGCCGTCACCATCGCTGCCGAGCCAGCGTCTTGCGGGTTGCCAGACCCAATTATCAGGGCCAACATGAATACAGCTATGGCGGCCACAGCCGCAGGAAAGATCAAACCTGGGGAGGGGAATCGAGGTGCTTTCAAGAAGCCGAGGGCTCGACGGGCAAGTCCAGCTTCAGACCCTTCAAACAGCGCGACGTCGAGATTGTCTCGCCGGATAGTCCCAAGCGCATCCCAGGTGTCGGCCGCGTGCTGATAGGCCTCTACGTGTCGTGGGTCTTTTGCAAGCCACTCGTCGAAGTCCTCCTGCTCTTCCGGGGATAGCTCACCGTCAAGTACCAACAGCCGCCATTCAACAGCTGCCGCCTTCGTTGCTTGATGATACCGTGCCTTTAGCGCTGCCATTAACCGTTAGAGCCTTGCTGCCCATCAAAGGCAGCCTCGATGTCGAGCACAGCGCGCGCAACGTGCTTGACGGCCGCGCGCCGCGTGATGCCCAATTCCCTACCGACGGCAGCCAGATTGAGGTTCTCGATCCGATGGAGCAGGAAAGCTCTCCGGCGCCGCGGCGGCATCTGTTTCAGGGCTGCCGAAACCAATTTCAGCTGCTCCTGCACTTCTGAGACCCTTTCCGGGTCCGATTCGGTACCCTCGCCACCAAAATAAAGGTGCTTTATCTCAAACTCATAGCGGGAACGGGTACGCGAATTACGCTTTTCAGTGAGGGTCAGGTTGCGCGCCGTGCGCCACAAATAGGCCTTCAAGTTGTTAATAGATGACGGGTCTCGGACCTCAGCCAGCCGACGAAACGCTTCCTGCGCCATATCTTCGGGGTCCGGGGGGCCGTCTCCAAAGGTCTTTCTGAGATACCCAGACAGCTCAGAGGCATGAGCGGCGAAAAGGGTATCGATGGCGGAGGGGGCCACACTTGCCTTGGCTGAGGCCAGCAAAGCGGGTTCAGGTGCCGGAGTGCCTAAGGAGCGCTTGGGCGATGACGCTGCAGGTTTCGTCACGATAAACGGAAGAAGATCCAGCCAACGCTCGCGCTAGTTGCGGCTGAGGTTTCTAGGCCAGATCAAGTACTGCTGAACCTGGATTGAGCCGAGGCACCTCAACTGAGAAATGGGAATCATTCTCAGAAGGATATCGTGGACGTGAGTGCAGTTCAACAAGGTTTCGGGGGGCTTACTCCCCCCGATTTTTCTTACGCGATTCGCCCCGGTCTAGCGGTTTTTAATCTGCTCCTTCGAAGCTGCTGTTGAAGATCGTGTCGACCGAGATGTCGTAGAGCGTAGTCGTGAAGCTCACCTCGTTGGCGATGCCAACCATCGGCTTGCCTTCGGGGCCTGTGAACACAACGATGCCCTCAGGTGCCAGATCTCTTGCCAGCGTAGGATCGAGTTCCAGAGCGTCTTCGTCGAAGGTCTGCGTGAAGTCTCGATTGTTGACGTACTGAAGGAACGTCACGTTGCGAGGGTCGGTCACGTCGTACGCGGCCACACCGCCGATCCGCTCCAGGCCGACATAAGCCACCACACGGCCATCCGGCAGTGTGGACACAGCCAGCGCTTCCGGCTCGGGGCCCTTGTTATCACTGCGGCTTTCCAGACTCGGGCCTTCATCGTTGTTGGAGTTGAAGTGATCCGGAAAGGCGGCGGCGGTTCGCTGCTCGAGATCGTCACCGCTGTCGTATACCAGGTTGCCGAACCGATCCCAGATGGTGAACGAGCGCGCACCATATACCTGCAGCCGCTCAAGCTCCGGGTCATCGTCCAGGTTGCCGTCGACCGTCGAGGCACCCAGCCGGCCTAGCTGCTCGTTCTGCTGTAGGTCCGTGGCGTTGGGGAACACGGCCGCGTCCAGCGTCAGATCGCCGATCCGCTCGTCCTCACCGCGATCGTCACCCTCGTTGGCGGTGACAAAGTAGGTATTGCCGTCAGCGTCGGCGTAGGTCGCGATCGTGTCGGGCATGAACATACCCCAGACCGGCCAGTTGGTGATATTGATGGCGTTATCGCGATCGGAAGCGTCCAGACCAGCCGGCTGCGTGAAATCGATCAGACCCAGCACAACCGGGGTCGGCTCCGGGTTGAGCGGCACGCTGCCGTCGACCGGGATCGGGGTGTCGAGCAGGCCAAAGTCGTTGTCGTTGAGCACCGCGAGACGACCGTCCGGCAGGAGCGCCAGACCTTCAGGCTTGTCGCCAGCCTGATAACCGATCGATGGCAGGTTGGTGATTTTGACTTTGTCGACCGGCCGGATGCCGAGCGCTGCCAGATCATCCGGCGTGTGTTGCTCAAGCGTCAGGCCGGCGTTAAGCGCCGGTGCGCTGGGGTCACGCAGGTTGGTGGCCCCCAGCAGGCTGATCTTGGAGATCGGCTTCTTCGCTGTGGCGCTGACCGCCGAGTCGCGTTCGATGACGTATAACTCGTTGTTACCCGCGTAGACCGCATCACCGATTTTGTCCACATTGCCTTCCCGGAAAGCGGGCTTGTTCAGCACGTAGACGTATTCGGCGACCACCGAGCCGTCAGCCGGATCGATGCCAAGCATGCGAATGATGCGAGAGGCGTCGCCAGCGACGCGATCGGGGTTGGACAGCGGCGTCTGGATAAACGCGTAGAGAATGCCCGCATCGGTATCCAGGGCCATCGCCTCAAAGCCGCGGTTGCGGCGGCGGTTGGCGTATTCCGCCGGCAGCGTTTCGGCGCCATAAGTGCCAACGGGCTGCCCGGCGGCGGCCGCGGTGCCTTCCGGGATGTAGCGATTCAGCAGCTGACCGGCCGGATCGAACTGATAGATCGCCGGACGGTACTCGTCCACCATCCAGTAGTTGCCAGCCCCGTCGATCACCACGCCTTCGAGGTCCGCACCGAACTCATCGAGCGGCAGCGCGTTGCCGTTCAGATCCACCGGCTCTTCGTCAGCCCCATCGATATTCGGCAGCCCGGTGATCGGCGTCGTGCCGTCCGCACGGGTCAGCAGCAGCGTGTCGGTGATGCTGATCGTGTTGTCGGTCGCCAGCTCGAAGCGGACAACGCGTGCCTGGTAGTCCGGCAGCACAAACGGGCGCTCCACCGCGCCGTCGTTGTCAACGTCCGTGGGTTCACCGTTCGGCCCACGATCGGGGACCGTCACAAACTGCAGCGCGCCCGACGTGGCGTCCATGCCTTCGTACCAAAGACCCGAGAATCCACCCAGCAGAATCTCCTGGCCTGCGGGCGTGATGCCTAGTACCGGCAGCGTGGGAAATTCGATACTCGTAGCGGCCGGCAGACCCCGCGAGTGGTCTTTCAGACCGAGGGGCAGCACGTCCAGAACCGTTGCCGTGGCGAGGTCAACAACGCCGACGGCGTTAGCCTCTTGCAGCGTCACGTAGGCGACGTCGCCTGCCGGCGAAACAGCCACGTACTCAGGCTCCAGGTCGCGGCCCGCAACCGTGCCGTCAAAGATGCGGATTCCGCGAGCCCGCAGGGTTGCCTCCTGGCCGTCAAAGGCTGAGAAGTCCGCCAGCTGCGCAGTCGCTTTATCCAAACCTTCGGTCAGATCGATGACCGTCACCGAGCCGCGCGGGTCGGTGCCGTTCGGTTCGCCTTCGTTGGCTGACAAGATGTAATTGCCGTCCGGGCTGAAAACCACGTTATCGGGCAGGACGCCGGCACCAAAAATCCGCAGCAGATTGCCGTCGGGATCGAATACGGCGATCACACCCGGCGTCGTGGCGCTGGCGCTTTCGATGGCGGCAGCAATCAGGCCGTCGTTAGCGGCGACGCTGGTCACTCCAGCACCGTAAGGGGATACATCGATCTGCAGCAACAGCACCGGCGTATCCGGATCGCTGATGTCGATGACGTCCACCGTGTTGTCGTTGGAGTTGGTTACGAACACCCTGCCCGTGCTGGAGTCGTGACTTAAGATCTCAGCGCCGTTGCCGGCGAAGCTGCCGCGTAGGTCGAGCTGGAAATCGGGTGTGCCTGCGGTTGCAGTCATGGTGGCGGTGGCCAGGGCAATAGCCGCCGCCAGAGTTCGAAAACGGGGTTTATGGGTCATGTGCGCGCCTTTGATGACGTTTTAGTTAGCGGGGGAGCCGCAAGTAGACGGGACACGCTTTGCAAAACCGTTGCGGTTTTATGACAGAGATATTGCAGGCTCGACATACCCCCGGCGGGATGGTTCGTTTATGTAGTCAGCCTAGCGATTGGGCTCCTGTAACAAGTCGCTTGGGCGCTCGTATCTAGCGTGAAAGGAGCGATCAAAGCGTTCAGCTTCGATGGACCAAACCCGAGACCAAAACCAGACATTTGGAATTAGCGAGACCTATGCGCGCCGAAACGACCCACCAGCAAAGCCCCAGGTTTCAACCCTGGCAACGCAACCTGATTGTGATCCTGGTCTTCCTCATCGCTGACCAGCTGGCGTTTCCGCTCTACCAATCTCTGGAAGTAGAGATGAATTGGGATTCGCTGACCGAGCGGCTTTTACTGAATCACAGCTGGCAACTCCTCCCCCCGCTGGCGATCGCTGCGCTGTTTTTCGGTTTTCGCCGGGCGCCCTGGGCGCTGGGACTGCAGGCCAACCTTTGGACCGGTTTGGCCGTTGGGGTGTTTTGTACCCTCCCTATGCTGATTGGCTACGCCCTCTTCGGCTCCTTCAGCCCGGGCGAGCGGCCGCTATGGAGCCAAACAGCGTACTCGCTGTTCCCTGGCGTGTTCGAAGAGATCTTTTTTCGGGGATTCTTGTTTGGGCTGCTGTTTCGCTTCGGCGGCTGGGGCTTTCTGCCGGCCAGCCTTCTTGGCGCGGTGTTCTTCGGGGCAGGCCATATGTGGCAGGGTGCGGATCTCGCTGAGACCGTGGGTGTTGTCGCCATCACCGCCACCGGCGCGGTGTGGTTTGCGTATCTCTACGCCGAGTGGGACGACAACCTGTGGGTGCCGATCACCTTCCACGTGCTGATGAACGCCTGGTGGGGGCTGTTTGCGATCAGCGACACGGCCCTCGGGGGCGCCGTGGGCAACATCTTTCGGTTTGCGACAATTGCGCTGTCCATTGCCGTCACCGTTGGGATGGTGAGGCGACGAGGCTCAGGCTCCCGGCTCCATGGGCGCTGGCTCGTGCAGCGCGCGATGCCGGAGCCCCTCAAGTCGGCGGCTTGAGGTCAGTACCCGTCGAGAGGCTATGATGTCACTGCCCACGCAAAACGTCTCCTATGAAACCTAAGAAATCCAGCAAGGTGTTAGTCCTTGGCCTCACGCTTTTTGCGCTGCAGGCCGTGGCGCAGCAGACCGATCATCAGGGCTTCGCTGTCGAGGCCAACGGGAAGCGCCTGGTCGTTCGCCCGCAAACACCTGCCGAGGCCTACGAATATCTGCAGCAAACCCTGAGTCAGATGAGTTTCTTCGACGCCAATGGCTATGACGTGTCCCTGCCCGACCACCAGGGCTTCGACGAGGAAGGAGAAACCGGGAGCCTCAGCACGTTTGCCGATGAGGTTTATCGCGAGACAGATTTTGCTTCCGCCATGGCGGTACTTCATGAACGCAAGCCCATGCTTCAGCAGGCCCTGAAGTGGTTCTCGACACTCGACGACTCGTTATCGTTTTACGTGCCGAAGGAGTACACGGTTGTCCTGACGCTCTATGGCCCCGGTGGCTCCTACAACCCGGAATCAGCGACCATAACCATGCTGACGACGCCGGATGGGCGTTTCAAAGGCGGCGGGGGCGCTCACACGATTGTTCACGAGATGATGCACATCGCGGTTGAAGAGGCGCTGGTGCAGCGATTTGATCTGTCGCACTGGGAAAAAGAACGTCTGGTTGACGTCCTATGTCAGCGCGAGCTGGGCTCGCTACTGACAGACTATCGGCAACAGCCGCTCGGCGATGTACGGTTCGGTGAGGCTGTAGCTGACGTGCCGCTGGCTGGGCTCGCTGCAGCGCTAAGGGCCTACAAGAACCGCTGATCGAAATATGCCTGGATTCCAGCGACTTGCGGCAGTCCCGGGCGGGGTTAGTTTTGAACTGCGGTATGTCGCCGTCAGCGTCTGCGCTGACGGCTAGGAGCGAGGGCCCTAGGTTTGCCGCGTTAGCTCGGCACACCTGCCGAGCGGATCATCGATACGCGAAGTTCCCGTTGATGTAGGTGGTGAGGTTTTGAATCTCGTCTTCTTTGGCCCGCATCTTGTGCGTGACCAGCTCGCCGATTCCCAAGACACCGACCACTTTTCGACCGTGAACAACCGGAAGGTGACGGATGTTTTGCTGGCCCATGACCCTGAGGCACTCGTCCAGCGTATGCTGTTCGCTCACCGTCACGACATCAGCGGTCATAATCTCCGAAACGGGAGTATCCGCTGATGCTTTGCGCTGCAGAATAATCTTCCGCGCGTAGTCGCGTTCAGAAATCACACCTGACAAATGGTCGAGATCGTCCAGCACAACCAGAGCACCGCAGTCTTTTTCCGCCATTAATTCAACGGCTTTAAACACGGGTGCGTCTTGATGAACGCTAAAGACGTTGCGACCTTTTTCGTCGAGAAATTGGCTGACTGTCGACATGGCTTATCTCAAACACTGATTTACGGCATCTCACGGTGCACCATGGCGAGTGAAGAACATGTGGAAAGACCGAAACCCGGCATCGAATATGCAAACAAAGCCAAGGGGAGCGATTGCGCCAGCGCGGGGCAATCGATGAGGCAGCAAAGGAGTTAGCGCCCTCGGTCTTGAACCGATTGACTATCCATCATTATCGTCAACTTGCGTGACGGGGCTGTGCGTAACACCCAGTTGGGTGATCAGAAGCGCAGCCCCGATCAAGGCAAAACCCTTAACGAATGACGCCTGCTGAATCACCCGCCACGCCTCGTCGGTGGCGTTCAGCATTTCATAACCGTGCACCAAAATGGTGACGGGAAGCAGAAAAATGATCAGCAGCCAGCCGCCAAGCCGCGGCCGCCAGTTAAACAGTATCATTCCGGCTCCGGCTAACTCCACGACACCTGACGTCAGCACCCAGAATTCTCGATAAGGGACACCTTCATGCATCAAAGCCACGTAGCCGGGGATGTTGGTGAAGTGCGTAACGCCCGACAGCAGGAACAGCAGCGTGAACAAAAGCCGGCCCACCAGCGTAATAGCAAGGTGATTGGGTAGTTGCTTTTCGGAAAACATCGACGCGTGCCCTCGGTTTGCTGGCATTTACGTACCATTCGGTATTTAATTTACACTAGATCAACCAAATATTGAACCGTTTGGTACGATATTGGTGACTTTTCGCCTGTTCCAAATCGATGACCACCCCGATGACTAACAAAACCGGCCGCGGCAGACCTAAGACTTTTGATCGCGATGGCGTTGTCGCTGCCGCAATGACTCTTTGGTGGGAGCGGGGGCCGGGTCGGCTGTCGATCAACGAGCTGTGTTCCACGATCGGGATGGCTAAACCAAGCCTCTACCGCGAGTTTGGCGGCGAAGATGGCCTTATGGCGGCAGTGCTCGCCCGGTACCACACGACCCGCATCGATCCGCTCCTCGCACAACTCACCCGGGAGCGGCCGCTGGCAGACGCCGTTCACGGCCTGACGACCTGGCTGACGACATCCTCGGACCTGCCTGCCGGCTGCCTGCTCGCGAAAGCGCGGATGTCATTGCAGCCGTTGGGCCCAGAAGCAACTGCGAAGGTTATTGCCATGCGCGATGACCAAATAGCCGCTTTAGGACAATGGATGGAACGAGCGGCGGAGCGGGACGAGCTGGCCGATGGCGTCGACCCGAAGCTGGCGGGTCGGTACCTCGATACCCAGCTCACCGCGCTGCTGACGCTGGTCGCCAACGCAGAACCTTCTGAGCTGGTTGCCGCGCAGACGCAACTGGCTTTTGCCGGGGTGATGAAGAAACCTGAGAGGAGTTATCCATGCGGGCAATGAGGCAAAACGATTTCGGCGCCGCTGCTGATGTGGTTGAACTGGTGGAAAGCCCGGATCCGGAGCCAGGACCCGGTGAGGTTTTACTCCGGGTAGAAGCGGCGGCCATGCACCTCGCTGACGTCAAGTTTGTGACCGGTGAATCGGGCTTCAAATTTTTTGGCGTGCCGCGCTGGATGGGCGAAGAAGGAGTGGCACGCGTCGAAACACTGGGCACCGGTGTCGAGGGATGGCAGGTTGCCGACCGAGCGTTTGTTCCGCGTGGCGTCGGCGCCTTCCGCGACTGCGCCTGCGTTGCGGCGACGGACCTCATGCGTGCGCCCGAAGGCGACGCGGATCAACTCGCCCTCACGATGGTCAATGGCCTCACCGCCTTTCTCCTGCTGGAGGACTACGCGCGCGCGCAGCCGGGTGAGTGGATCATCCAGAACGGCGCCAACTCGAGCTGTGGCCGTTATCTGGTTGCACTGGCTCGCATGAAAGGCGTCAAAACGGTCTCTCTCGTGCGACGCGCCGAACTCATCGACGAGCTAACGCCACTCGGAGCGGATGTGGCCCTGGTGGACAACGGCGACCCCAACGACATGGCGATGCAGGTTGGCGAAGCAACCGGCGGTGCGGCGGTAGTTGCCGGCATCGACTGCGTTGCGGGACCGGCCACCGTCACGATCGCGCGCTGCGTAGCGCAGGGCGGTCGGGTCATCAACTACGGTTTTATGACCGGCGAGCCGTGCCAGATGGCGTTTCACGACCTTTTCCTGCGCGAAGTGACGCTCGAGGGTATGAATATGAAACACGGCTATTCAAGCGAGGAGCTCCTGGAGATCTATCAGCGGCTGGCCGGGCTGATTGCCAGCGGCGAACTGCGCGCGGCCATCGCCGGCACCTATCCGCTCGACCGTTTTCTCGACGCCTATGCGCACCAGCGGCAAACCGGGCTGAAGCGTCAGGGCAAAATCATTATTCGGCCCAACGACTGAAAGGGTGTGGCGCCGGCAAACCGCCAGGCTGGTCAGCAAGCACAATCTCCCGTCAACTTACGGGCACAGCGCCGGAACACACTCAAACGAGTCCAGGAAGATTGTCGTAAACAGTGACTCCAGGAACCCAGAGTCGAGCTTCCAAAGCTCACGGCCGTCCACACCATTATCGCCTTCCCACAACAGCGTGTTGTTCACCACCCAGGCTTCACCACGCGGCGAGCCGTCAGCCTGGCCAGGATTGACGTCCGCAATCAGCGACACCCCGCCGATCGTCCCGTTGGCTGCCCACCACTCAAAGCCGTGCTCCGGTGTCTCGGCGCGAAAGATCAGATGGTTGTCGAACACGAGCCAGGGTCGCGGCGCCGCGCCGTTGATGTCGCTACTGATGGTTGCAACCAGCTCCGCGTTGCTGCCCGACACCCGCCACAGCTGAGGCCCGCTTGGCGACTGACCACCGAAGTAAACGTGGCCATTAAACTCGACAAACTTCTCCGGGTCCGAATCTCCGTCGCCGGTCGAAACGTCTGCGATCATGAAAGTGCCGCTGCCGGTGCCGTCACTCCGCCACGGCTCAACACCCTCACCTTCGGTCTCGCCGGCAAAGTAAACGACCCCGCCGATCGGATCACCCGTGAACAGTCCCGTCGTGGCGTAGCCGCTCTCGTTGCCCGGATTGATGTCCCGAACCTGCTGAGCAATGTCGCTACCGTTTGGCAAGACCCAGGGCTCAAACCCGTCTGCCTCCCCTTCCGCGGTCGCCATAAACAGCCAGCCTCCCGGCACCGGCCAAAAGCCGTTTCTGAAGGTGAGCCGTACGCTGTTAGTGCCCAGAATCTCTGTCGCGGTGTCACCGACCAGCCGATGAACACGAGCACCGATTGTGGGTGGCGTGACCGGTCGCGCGATCAACAGCGCTGAGTTGGACCCGATCGGCGTCAGCGCCTGCGCGTTGGAGCTGCCTTGATCCCCATTGATGTCGACATACAGCACGGGACCGGAGTTGGCGTTGACCCACCAGATCTCGCGCTGGCCGTTGCTGTCCGTGGCTGACACCAGCACTCTCCCGCCGACGATGCCCAACCACGACGGGCTGGAGTTCGCCTGGCCAGGGCGAATATCGAACACCGTCGGGATGCCCGGAAAAGCCGCAATTGAAAATATCTCGCTGCCGGCCATATCGTCGGTGGCGTTAAAAAACACCGACGCGTTCAGGCTGCCGCGGAACGTCGGAAAGGACCCGTCAGGTCCCAGTCGAAGGTCGGTCAGCAGCTGGGTGCCCCCGGTGGTGCCATCGCTAATCCAAGGCTCGATGCCATCGCTCCCGTTATCGGCACGAAAAAAGAACTGGCCACCGTTAACGATGCCGTCGAGCTGAAACTGACCATCGGGCCCAGGCCAAATGTCTCGCACCATTTCTGGCTGTGCGACCAGCGATCCAGAGACGAGGCAGCCAGCGAGCAGTGCGGCGAGAGATTGGGTCTGCATAAAGGAAACTCCTGGTTTTTCCGTAAACGACCAGGTGTCACAAAACGACACCCTGCAGCATACCCAACGTTCGCCAAGGGCTAATGTGCACAGCCTGCAGCCGGGCTTAGCTGAAAAGGGCCAGCATTCTAGGCAACAAACCTGACTTGACGAAAAAATCGACTTCCCGTATCAAATCGCTATCCAATGGTGGACGGCAGCCGTGCAAATCATCGAAGAGTCAGCCACGCGCCTGGTGCTCGAAGATACCCACCGAGATAAGCGGGTCGCCCTCGTGATCGCCAGCGTCATCGCGATGGTGGTGGCTGTCTATCTGGCCATCGAGCTGGATTTCACCGTCGCTTCCCTGCCCTTTGTGCTGGGGCTTGTGGCGCTAGTGGCCCTGTGGCGCATGGACTACAAAGCCACTTTGGAGTTCGACAGAAGCCGCGGGAAATTCACGCATACGGTCACCGACCGCGGCAAGGCGAGTGAGTCGACGCTGGAGCTCAACGACATTGCGAAAGCCGAGGTGAGCGAAAGCGACCCGGACAACAGCAGCGGCGACACGCCGTCACCCAACTATCGCCCCGACCTGATCCTCGCCGACGGAACGCGTTACGCACTGCGCGACTTTCATTCGGCCGGAACCCAGAGCGAGGAGGTGGTTGACCGGGTCAATCGATTCCTCGAAAGCGCCCGGTAACCACCACAAGACTCTCGCCGGCGAGAACGCGATTCTGCGGCGACGAACGACGCTATACGCTAATCCTCAGCGCCAGTTTGGTCTGCCTGAAACCGACGCTTGAGAAACTCTACATAAGGAACGGCGCTGTTGAGGTTGCCCACAAAAGGGTCCGCGGCTGCGTCATTGTTCCATTCGTATTCAGTGCTTTGCGCAATCATTCTTGCCACCGGTTCTCCGAAAAAGCGCTCCAGCACCGCCAGGCTCATATCGATACCTGCCGACACGCCAGACGATGTAATAAAACGACCGGACTCAACCCAGCGCGCCTCCTTTTGCCAGTCTGCTGACCCCTGCTGCACGATGTAATCGAAAAACGCTTTATTCCCCGTTGCACCCACGCCTTCGAGCACGCCTGCCTTGGCGTAAAGGGCCGAACCGGTACAAACGGAGGTCGCCACAGCAACTTCGTCCAGCTTGCTCTGAAGAAACGAGATCATGCGCGGGTTTTCCACCTCAACCAGCGTCCCGATTCCACCGGGCACCATGAGGACATCCAGTTCGGGCGCATCTTCAAACCCATACTGGGCCTCCAGTCGCGGCGCGATCGCTTTTGGATAGCTGGTTGTGGTCAGGGCGACAGGACGCTTCTGCTCCGCAATAAGGTGCACACGCAGTGTTTCCGGGCCCATGTTCATCCACATTTCCAGCGGACCAAACACATCCAGGGGCTCAGCTCCGTCGTACAGCACGATGCCAATGTCCAGCGGCGGTTCCCATACGTCGTCAACCGCGCCATCAGGGCGCGCAACGGAAAAGGGCACCAGACCACTATGGTCCCCAACCCGCCAGCGCAGCTGATACTGACCGTCGGCCAGGTTCCCGGGGACAAAGGCCATCAAGTCGTTGTTGCCCATCGCATGCAGGCCCAAGACGCCGCGTTCCGCTTGATCACCCAGCACAACCACCTCGTACGCCACTCCTTCGGGAAGCTGATCAAATTTAAGCAGTACCCCTCGAAGCGTACGCGGCAGTACCGCACCCGCTTCAGGATAGCTCTTGACCAGCTCCATCGACGAAGCTGCGACCGTTGCGGTCAGCAAAACCACTGCCACCATGCTGCGCCAAAGGGTCATAGCTCGACTCCAAACGTGATGAAGAACGATCTCTCCTGGCCGGGGCGAACCACTTCCTGGAGCAGGTACTGGTAGGGTCTGAAGTACTCTCGATCAAAGCAAGACTCGTTGAGGTCGAGCGTCGGGCTTTTCATTCGCTCGAGACGGAAGGCTGCAAACCTCCCGGTCCATGACCGCGTCGATACAGGCAACGGACTGTCCGCTAGGAAATCTTTTTTCATTTCTAAACTCACGGTGAGGCGTATACGTGACGCCGGTAGAAATCACAGGCCTGCACAGGTCGCCGCGACGCATCGTTGCAGCGAAAAGCACTAAGCGTTTTAGGAGTACTCAGTCGTTAACTGGCGGACCGCGAGCATGCTGGAGGAGAAATGGGGTGACGCTGGCGAGTGTCCGAGACCGCACCGACGCTGATAACGGCCGACACGGCAATACCCGCGCTTCAATACTGGGAGGAGCGGCGTCATCGAGAAACGGCAGCGCAAAGGCACAGGTGCCGGATCCCGCGGCGTGATGGTCGTCGTGCGAAGTCTCGTCACCTTCATCGAGCAAGCCTTCGTGGCCGGTATGCCCATGATGAGCGTGGTGGGAATGGGCAGTATCTGCACCCGCGTGCGAGTTCAGGACGCCCGCTTGCATCCCCTCGGGACAAATGGCTACGAATGACCCGCTGGCCAGTGCGGCGGGCATGAAGCCCGCGGGAAACAGGATCTGCAGACAGAAACACGCGACCACCCACCGCAACAGCTGCGGTCGTAAGCGACGGAATTGAAACGCGTTTACGGCTTTTGGGGTCATTAACAGCACGGAGAATCGCGCGGCCACTCATTATAGAAGACAACGAATCCCGAAACCGCTGTTTAGCTCACGTTCGCTGCAGGCAACCAGCGCCGAAGCGGGGTCTTGCCTACGGCCACGGCGCCTCAGGCTTGGTGTATAGCTGGCTGAACAAAACGTCGCCAAGTTTCTCAACCACTGGCATCTCTGCGAGGCAATCCAGAAAGGCTCTCCCCACGCCCGCGTGAAGTCGCTCATGCTCTCGGCGACCGTCGTCAGACCAATAGCTCTCCACCATCAGATATTCAAAGGGCGTCTCGGTTTTCCAGGTGGCGTACAGGAAGCAATCGGGCTCCTGCGTTTGCGCGGACTGGGTTACCTGCGCCAGGATCTGGAGAAATTCGTCATGCTTTTCCGGCTTGACCTTCATGCGTACCGTGACGCTGCTTTGAATAGGCTGACTCATAACGTCTCTTCTTTGTGTCTTAGGGCGCCGGCGAGTCGGTCATTCCCAGCACCGATATCCGTCTGCGGGTGTCTCGCTGTCAACCGCGTTCATTGCCGCCCAGGCCAGCTTCATCGGTCCGATCTGACCGTCACTCTCTTCCCGGTTGGTCAGGACAATCACTGACAGGCCGGCGCCGACGTCGCGAATAAAGGCGGTGCCAGCGTAGCCCGCGTGATCAACGATGATGCGATCATCGACCTCGCGGCTCCACCAGCCGCGCGCATAGCCCCACTGCCGACAAGACTCGCCGGTGGAAAAATACCGCTGAATTTTCCACGTTGCGTGCTGTGCAGCCTGACTGACCCGATAATTGTTGGAAAGCGCGGCCTCCCATCGCATCAGATCCTTTAGCGAGGAGTGTGCACCAAAATGGGGCGTGAGTTCGAACTGCCAGACGCGTCGGTTTCGCTGCAGCTCGCCGTCTTTAAAGGTATACCCTTCGGCCAGACCGGGGATGATGGCAGACTGATCGAGAAATCGCGTTTGAGTCATGCCAAGGGGCCGGAAAAACCGTTGCTGCATATACTCGGCATAGCTCATCCCGGACGCCGCTTCGATCACCAGACCCAAGAGGAAATACCCCTGGTCCGAGTAGTTCCAGTCGGTGCCGGGCTCCGACACCATTGGCGTATTTTTCGCCGATGCCAGCATGTCGTCAGTGGAGTAGCTGAGTAAAAACTCCCCTTTCGGTTTTTCCTCAAACCGATGTGCCAGCCCGCCCATGTGGCTGAGCAGCTGATTGATCGTGATCGTTTGCCACTGCTCAGGCAGTCCCGAAACGTGATCGGCAAGCCGGTCCTTAGCCCGAAGTTTTCCCTGCCCCGCGAGCGTCATTACGGCCAGCGCCGTCATGGGCTTGGTTAACGAGGCCAGCTCAAAAACGGTCTCGGTGCTAACCGGCACGTTATGGGTCAGGCTGGCGTAACCATAAGTGCCCACGTGAATAGGGGTCCCACGGCGTAGCACCGCAACGGCGACCCCCGGGAAGTGGCCGGTCGCCATAAGGGGCGCAATGGCCTCGCTGACGGCCTCAATAACCGGAGGATGGTCCTGTGAGAATGCCCGGGGTACCACCAGGCAAAGACCCAGCGCAAGTCCGATAAAAACCTGATGCATTGCAACTAGACGAGCCAAACGCCAACGCGTTACTCAACCGGACGCGGGATGTGGGGCTCCTGACGCTCTCGCGCCCAGGCGTTGATTGGCTCAATGTACTTCTGAGTGATATCCCGAAGCTCACCTTCCAATGCCTCCCACTGCTGCTCCAGATCCGCCTGCCGCTCGCGCATCCCAGCTGTGACCGGTGCGCCCGAGTAGTCGATCGTATCCATCAGGAATCGCACCTGACCATCGAACATGGTTGCCCAGGCGTCTTCGTCTTCGTAGGTCTCGAACTTCAGCTGCGTGATCTTCGCTTCCCAGGTGCTGATCCCAGCTATCGCCTGGTCGCCGAGGGAATGGAGGTCAGGGTCGTCATAGTCTGCCATCAGCTGGGTGACCTCCGCTCGCGCCCGCCGGCTGTCGTCTAGCCGTTTGAGCGAAGTCGCCAGCAGGCCTTTGACGCTGCTGAGCGTCTTTGCCCAGTCCGCAATTTGTGCGTCGGTAGCAAAAGATCGCGCGTCTTTGGTCACCTCGAACGATACCGCGCTGGTCTCCTCACCCAGCGTCAGCCGGGCTGTGTAAGCGCCGGGGGCCACCGTCGGACCGTCGAAGCCAGCGTGCAGCTTGATGTTGGCTATGCAGGGGACGGCCTCTGACTGCATGTCCCAGCTCCACTGGTTCAGCCCCTGAGCCACCGGAGGGTAGTAGTGACTCACCGGCCGCCGTGGATCTTCGTTGCCCTTTTCGCAGCGCTGCTGGTCACCCTCCGCGCTCGACATCGTTTGCACCACACCACCGTCAGCGTCGAGGATTTCCAGCGTCAGCTCCGCCCCCTCTTCCACTTCGTCTCGAATGAAGTAGTAAAGCGGCACCTCCCAGGAAGCGTTGGCACCTTCGAAGTTGCCGGGCCAGCTGCCCGGCTTGCCCATGGCCCACGCCGGCGGCGTATACAGATGCACGGCTTTATCAGCATCATCGTTGGATGCCTGCCGGACCAACCACAAGTCATCGAGCACCCAGAACGCGCGACCCTGGGTAGCCACGGCAAGCCCATCCGCGCGGGCCCGGAGATCGGTGATGGGAACCGACGGGAGATTGAGATCGAGCGACTGCCATTCCTCGCCGTCGTCGAACGACACAAACAGCCCTTTCTCCGTTCCCGCGTAAAGCAATCCTTGAACGATCGGATCCTCTCGGACCACTCGAACAAAAGCCTTCTCCGGCAGGCCCTTGTCGATGCGACGCCAGCGATCACCGTGGTTGGTCGTCTGGTAAATGTAAGGCTTGAAGTCATTGAGCTTGTAGCCCGTCACCGCCAGGTAGGCGGTCCCTTCCGCATGGGGTGACAGTTCAATGGCGTTGATCATCGCCTCACCTCGATGCGGCGGCGAAACATCCGCCCAGTTTGCGCCCCCGTCCCGCGTCAAATGCAGCAGCCCGTCGTCTGCGCCGACCCAGATAGTTCCCTTCTCATTCGCACTCTCCTCGATGGCGTAGATCGTGTGGTAGAACTCCGCGCCAACGTTCTCCGGCGTCAGCGGCCCACCATTGCGGCCCATATGATCGGGGTTATTGCGCGTGAGATCCGGGCTGACCTCTTCCCAGCTAAGGCCCCGATCCATGCTTTTGAGGAGGTACTGCGTGCCGTAGTAAATGGTTGCCCGGTCGTGAGGACTGGTGATCACCGGCGGGTTCCAGTTGGCTCGGTATTTCAGATCCTTTGAGTCCATTCCAAACACCATTTCCGGATACGGAATGATGTAGCGGGTCTTGCGATTGGCGTGGTTATATTCCGTCAGCGTGCCGTTGATGGTGGTCGCGTAGATCAGCGTAGGATCGTCCGGATCGAAGGCGATATGTGCGCTTTCCCCGCCGCCAACCGCGTAATAATCGTCGACCCCGATACCGCCATCCCAAGAGGCGCTGGCGATCGACACGGTGGAATTATCCTGCTGACCGCCGTACAGGCGGTACGGATTTTGGTTGTCGGTAATCAACCGATAAAACTGCGCGGTCGGCTGGTTGTTGATGGAGCTCCAGGTTTCGCCGCCGTCAAACGTCACCGTGGCACCGCCGTCGTTACCGTTGATGAAGTTGTCGCCGTCACTTGGGTTAAACCACATATCGTGGTGGTCTCCGTGCGGCGCTGAGACGAGCTCGAAGTCGGCACCGCCATTGACCGATTTATACAGCGCCGTGTTCATGGCCCAGACCGTGTTGGCATCACTCTGATCGACGGCAATGTGTATGTAGTACCAGGCACGAGACCACAGCGCGCGGTGCCCGTTGATCAAGCTCCAGCTGGCGCCGTAGTCCTCGCTGCGCCACACGCCGCCCTTGCCCGGACCCGCCTCGATGATCGCGTAGACCCGGGACGGCTTGTCGGCCGAGACGGCAATACCCGTTTTGCCGATCAGCTCGGGCAAGCCGCCCTCCAGCTGAGTCCAGTTGTCACCGCCGTCGACAGACTTGTAGATACCGCCGCCTTCACCACCCGATTTGATGAACCAGGGTTTGCGTCCGTGGTGCCAAAGCCCGGCATACAGAATGCGCGGGTTGGTCGGATCCATCGTGATGTCGGTGGCGCCGGTCTCATCATTCACTTCGAGAACGTGCTCCCAGGTGGTTCCACCGTCTTTGGTCCGAAAGACACCCCGTTCTGCGTTCGGCGCCCAGATCTGTCCTTGGACAGCTACAAAAGCCACGTCTGGATTCTCAGGATGGATCTGGATCTTGGCGATTTGACCGGCCTCCGGCAGCCCCACAAAGGTGAAAGACTGGCCGGCATCAACCGACTTCCAAAGCCCTTCGCCCTGAGCCGTGGTAACCCCGCGGATCGGCGCTTCCCCGGTCCCGATATAGATCACATTAGGATCGGAAGGCGCGACGGCGATGGCGCCGATCGTGCCCACCGGAATCTGCCCATCCGAGATGTTGTTCCAGGTCTGGCCGGCGTTGGTGGTTTTCCATACGCCACCCCCGGTGGCACCCATATAGTAATGCTGACTGTTGCCGGGCACGCCGTGTACGGCGGTCACGCGCCCGCCGCGCCACGGCCCCAGGAGCCGGTACTCCAGACCTTCAAGCAGCGTGTCGTCAACCGCTTCGGCAAACGCCACGCTAAGAGGCAGCATCGCGGCTAGGGCCAATCCCAGGGCCAAAAGCCAGCGGGCGACAGATTGGGGGCGAGGGGTTGTTGATGGCATGGTCATGAATGAAGTGCTCTCTTCAGCGTGCACCGCCCCGCAGCGAGGCCTCAATGGCACTCGCGACACCAACGAGACGGCACAGGACTGGCAGTGTGTTGATAGAACCTGGGGAAAACCGTCAGGGCCCACGTTTCCTTAAGCGTTGCGCAGATCCTTGCGCAGAATCTTGCCTGACGCGCTCTTGGGTATCTGATCGATGACGGCAAGCTGCTGAATCTGCTTGTACTTAACCAGATGCTCCCCGATAAACGCCTGAACCTCTTCCAAGGTGATGGTGTGACCTTCCGGTGTGGTGACAAATGCCTTTGGCACCTCACCCGCCTCCTCGTCAGGGATACCGATGACCGCTACGTCGCTTATCTTAGGGTGTGTCAGCAGCAACCCTTCGAGTTCGGCTGGTGCAATCTGGAACCCTTTGTACTTAATCAGTTCCTTCAGGCGGTCCACAATGCTCATATGGCCGTGGTCATCAATGATGGCGATGTCACCCGTCCGGAGCCAGCCGTCCTCAGTGATGGTTTCAGCCGTGGCCGTAGGATTATTCAGATAACCCTTCATCACCTGCGGCCCGCGAATCCACAGCTCACCTCGCTCATTGATCGGCTGGTCCTCGCCGCTCTCGGGCTCAACGATCCGACACTCGGAGTTGGAGACGGTCACGCCGCTGGTACCCGGACGATAGTCGCCGCTGGTAGTGAGGTGGCTAACGGGGCTTAGCTCGGTCATCCCAAAGCCCTGCACCACCTCACACCCCAGACGCTCAACCGCCTTGGCCTGAAGCTCAGCGCCAAGCGGCGCCGCGCCAGAACACACCTGCTTGATGGTCGATAGATCAAACTGATCGACAATAGGGACACTGGCCAGGCCCAGAATCACGGGCGGAACGGCAAAAAAGCGCGTGATCTTCAGCTCCTGAACCGCCTTGAGCGCCTCGACCATATCGAACCGCGGCATCGTCACCGTCGTCACGCCGTTGGCAAGCAGCCCATTCATCAGCACCTGCATGCCGTAGATATGAAAAAACGGCAGAAATGCCAAGGCCACATCATCACTCTCGTACTCAAAGACCGGACTAAATTGGGCAATGTTGGCGACCAGGTTGTGGTGGGTCAGCATCACGCCTTTTGGCAGGCCGGTTGTGCCTGAGGAATAGGGCAGCACCACCGTATCGGAGGCCAAGTCAACCGGCACCTGCTCGATCGGCTCGCCAAAGACGCTGCTGAGGGCGGTGGTCCCGGGCACCGCCTCGCCCATCACAACTACCTCGGTCACGGGTGACCCCTCGGCGGCAGCAAGTGCCGTTTCCGCAAAAGCGCCGATGGTGATCAAGATCGACGCGCCGGCGTCGGTGAGCTGGTGCCGGACCTCCTCGGGCCCGTAGAGCGGATTGATCGGCGTCAGCGCGCCACCGGTCACGGCGACCGCGTGAAACACGATGGCGTACTCGGGAAGATTGGGGGCCATGATGCCCACAACCTTGCCTGGCCCGATACCTCGCGCAGCCAGCCCACCGGCAAGCGAGTGGATGGCATCACTCAGGGCCTTAAAGGTGTAAGAGCTGGTTCCGGCAGCGTCTCTGATGGCGACCTTGTCACCCAGCTCGGCCGCTCGTTGCAGCACCAGGTCGGTGATTGTTATCGCTGGAATTTCAACGTCGGGTAAGGGGCTGGTGTGAATAATCTGGGACAAGGGTCTTCCTCGACTTCCATCGGTGGGCGGTTTTACGGCCCCAGACTCTAAAGCATGTCGCCGCTGGCTGTCGACAAAACGGCCGGTGCCTGGCGAGATTGAATCGACTAGCTCGTGATCCCTTTTGCCAACATTTGCTGTTTATCCAAGCAGGCACTGAAAAGGGAAACCGCCATGAGATCAAAGAACCCGCTGTTGCTTGGCCTGCTATGCACGCCGCTATTCGCTTCCGGGCACGCGCTGAACGACACTGGCGCAACCAGCTGCGCGGACGATTCGGCAGCCGACCTTCCCTGTGGCCCTCAGACCGCAGCCTACCCGGGTCAGGACGCCGAGTTCGGACGCGACGTGGAGCTCCCGGACGATTCGGACGGCCGCGCCGGTTTTTCAATGACGCGGCTCGACGAATTCGGTGAGCCGCTTGACGAGGCGGAGCCCGACTTTGCCAGCACCCCCTGGCGTTGCGTCCGTGACGAAGTCACCGGACTGATTTGGGAAGTAAAAACAGACGACGGAATGCTGCGGGATTCCGGCTGGACCTACAGCTGGTTCGACTCATCACTCCCAGCCAGCGGCCTGCTGCAGGGGTTCGAAAACGGCGGGAGCTGCTCGGATAGTGCGAACTGTGACACCGAAAAATATGTCGCCGCGGTAAATAGTCAAACGCTTTGCGGCGCCAGCGACTGGCGGCTTCCCACCAGAACCGAACTGCTGGGCCTGGTGGATTTCGGTGCCGACCCAATGGGCGTTGTCATGCTCGGCACCTACTTCCCTCATGGCGCAAGAGATCGCTATTGGGCCGGCAACAGCAACAGCTTCAGCGACGTTACCGCTTGGAGCGTCTTTTTTGGCAGCGGCAGCTCGTTGCCGACGAGCAAGTTTGAGGCGCGCCGCATTCGCCTCGTGAGGTCAGCACCATGATTGGCGCGGCCGCGTTGACGATCGTCCTCCTGGCGCAGCTCCCAACGCAACACACCAAAGAGCCCGAGGTCATTTTTCGGCTCCCACCGAACGAGATGCGAATGTGGGCGGAGTCATTGGACCTACTCGAGGGCACACGTCGAGTCGCGATCGGCGGCACTGCCTCAACGCTGGCGCCGATCGGCACCAATGTCGGTGAGACGCTCGATCTCGATCTCGGCGAGGGGCTGTATTACCCGACGACGCTTCTCGAGTCTCATGGCGAGACTGACGGCACAGTCTGGTCTGCGCTCCGCACCGGCGTCCGTCCCCATGAGCCCATCACCTGGATGACCTGGAACAAGAGTTATCGCGTTCCCGAGACCGAGCCACCACCACCCACGTTCACCATACTGCCCAGCTTTCTGGAGCTGATCGACTACGGCGGCTTCGGGCTGGTTGACGAGCTGATGGCTGAGTTTCATATCCGCGTTTGGATACAGGGAGCGGTTGTCTTCGAGCACTTCGCCCAGATGCGCGGCCGTGGCGGACCACAGGCCAGTCACGACTTTCGCATGGTGGGAGAACTGGTCGGCGACCCGTCAGGATTCTTCTACCCGCTGGTCGTCGACTGCTCCGAGTGTCGTGATGTCAACGGGGACCCCGTTCCGGAATCGGAGTGGTACGTTTATGGCGCCCGCTATGACATCGACGGATTGACTCAGGCGATTGATCTGTCGGGGCTGGGTCCCGGTGACGCGCTGACCGTTCGCTACGACCTGGGCGTTAGCGCCTGGAGCGACGGTGGCGAAACGGGTGCCTCGGCCTTTGTCGGCGACCCGCTGAACTTTGAGCAAGGCCCGGTGCTCGAGGTCGAGGGTTTGGAGCCCATTGAGAACTTGCAGCCAACCGCAACGTGCAACAGCAGCCTTCCGGAAACCCGTCCGCTTAGCCAATATCAAATCGACGGAGAACTGGCGACGGATCTGGCGACGGGACTAACCTGGCAGCGATGTGCTGTCGGCATGACGATGAATGATGGTGGTACACCGGCTGATCCACTTGACGACCGCTGTGACGGCACCCAGAGCGACCTCACCTGGCAGCTGGCACTCGAGGCTGCCGACCAGTCGGGCGAACTCGGCCCTGGTAATCGGTGGCGCCTTCCCAACGCTAAGGAGCTCGCCTCGCTGGCGGAACTCCAGTGCAGCTTCCCCTCAATTAATGTCGCCGTGTTTCCAGACACCCCCCAGGGCGCAACCTGGACCAGCACCCCTGACCAGGGCGCGCCGGGCGAGTTTTCCTGGACGGTGGACTTTCTTAATGGATCGGTGAGCGGCCGTACGGTTACCGCTACGCTGGCCAGCCGACTGGTAGCCGATGGGACGGCGGCCGCGACTGATGTGAAGATCTTCAGCGATGGGTTTGAAGCTGCACCATGATCCACCCAAAGGCCGATTGGCGCGTGCCCACGCTTCCCGTCGGGCGGCGGGCTGCTATGCTGATTTTACAAAGATGGACAGCAGCTCGGACATCACAGGTCTCCTGGCGGCCGCCGAAGCCGGCGACCCGGCTGCGTCCTCTGAGTTGTTTGAGGCCGTCTACGCCAAGCTTCATCAGCTCGCTAAACGGGAGCGGCGGAAGTGGTCGGGACACCATACGCTCGACACGACCGCTCTGATTCATGAAGCCTATCTGAAGCTGGCCAAAAGCGCCGGCTATTCGGGAAAAGCCCACTTCTTCGGCACGGCGGCCAAGGCCATGCGCCACGTGCTCGTGAACTACGCACGCGCCCGAATGGCGCAGCGTCGAGGCGGCGGCGCGGAGCACGTGGATGCCGACACCGTCAGCCTGCCCGCTGGCGCACCCATCGAAGAGCTGCTGGCCATGGATGAAGCGCTCAACCGTCTGGAGCAAGAAAACCCTCGGGCGTGTCGCGTGGTGGAGTGTCGATTCTTTGCCGGGCTGGATATTGCGGCTACCGCGCAGACGCTGGGCATTTCAACGGCCTCGGTAAAGCGAGACTGGCGGATGGGCGCAGCACAGCTCTACGCGAGCTTACAGCCGTCCGGAGATTGACTCAGTGGCACAGGACTCACCCCAACAGCGCGAGGCAGAACGCCTCATCGAGCAGGCCCTGGACCTCTCGCCGGCAGAACGGGAGGCACTGCTGGACCAGCATTGCGCGGGCAACCCCGAGCTGCGTCGGCAGGTCGAACAGGCGCTGCTGGCGCACGATCGCTCAGAGGAGTATCTGAACAACCTGCGACAGGATCTCGGCATCACCCACCCCGACGAGACGCTAGAGCTGGCCGGTCAGGTGATCGACAACTACCGACTTCAGCGCCTGCTCGGCGAGGGCGGCATGGGAGCGGTCTATCTGGCCGAGCGGACCGAACCGTATCAGCAGCTCGTTGCGCTCAAACTGCTGTCCAGCGGTCGATGGCTGCGCCGCTGGCATGAGCGATTCCTTCGGGAGCGGCAAATGCTCGCCAGCCTCAAACACCCACACATCTGTCGACTGCTCGACGGAGGTGTTAACGAGACTGGGGTGCCCTATCTCGTAATGGAGTGGATTGATGGAGAGCCGATCGACGTTTACTGCGCCAAACGCGAGCTCGACCCGGCGGCGATCATCCAGCTGTTCCTGAAGCTGACGAGCGCAGTGGCCTACGCCCACGGTCAAGGCATTATTCATCGCGATCTGAAACCCGCAAACGTGCTGGTGGCCGAAGGGGATGATCTTCAGGTTGTCGATTTTGGCATCGCGAGGATGCTGGATGAGGGCACAACGCCAGACACCGCGGATCCCATCACGGGCCAGGGTGCACAGCCTCTGACCCTGGCCTACGCCAGCCCCGAACAGCTTCGCGGAGAAAAAGCCTCCGTGGCCTCGGAGGTTTATGCCCTGGGGGTGCTGCTGTATCAGCTACTCAGCGGGCGATTGCCCTTTAATGTGTCCGGTCAGTCGCCCGCCGGCATCGAGCGCCTGGTTTCAGACACCGAGCCGCTGAAGCTCTCCCGCGCGGCCGCCCGGGAAAATCGGTCACACGAGATTCAACCCGATCTGGATGCCGTGGTCGCCCGCATGATCCATGGCGACCTCGACCAACGCTTCAGGACCGTCGAAGACGCCGCCGCAGATCTGCAAAACGTGCTGGCACACCGACCGGTCAGCGCCCGTTCGCCAACCCTGTGGTATCGCGTGAGTCGCTTCGTGCGCCGCCACCGGTTTCCGGTTGCCGCGGGCACCGTGGCGGCGTTGTCACTCACGGCCGCTGCGATCCTCGGCTTGTCGCTTGCCGTCGCGGCCCGAGAGCAGGCCAGGCTGCTCGCCGAAGAGCGAGACCGAGCGCAGGCGGCAACGGGGTTTCTCGTCGATCTATTTGCGAGCCTAAACCCCAACACCAATCCGCTGGACACCACCGCGAGGGATCTTCTGGAACAGGGGGCGCAACGCATCGAGGGCATAGACAGCCCGGCGCTTCAACGGGAGATGCTCGATACGGTGTCGGGCGTTTATCGGATCCTGCGGGAATTCCCTACGGCCCGTGATCTGCTGGAGCAGGAGCTGACACTCGCTGCGAACCTGGACGATCCGGTGATCTCGGCTGACGTGCTTGCTCGCCTGGCGGGTACTCAGCTGGCTATGGGTGAATATGACGATGCGCTGGACAGCGTTGATCAATCGCTGGCGCTGTTGGGAGAGCGCGAGGCAGGCGAAATCCGCGCCGGCGCCCTGCTGGTGCGCGGCCAGACGCTACACCGACGGGGTGAGACGGCGCTTGCCCGAGCGACCTATGAAAGCGCATTGCCTCTGGCCAGGCGATTTCCTGGCAAGGACGAGGAACAGCTGTCGATCCTTCAGTCGGAAATGGCCAACCTGGCGAACCACGTGGGCGAGGAGGAAGAAGCCGTTGTGTTGTTCGAGGAAGTGCTGGCGCGCAGGATTCTGAGACATGGCGAATACAGCAGCCCGGTCAGCTCAACGCTTCTGGGTCTCGCCCAAACTCGCCGGAGCCAGGGCGCAATTACTGAGGCTATCGAGCTGCTGGAGCGAGCCAACCAAATCAATCAGCATCTGTTTGGCCCGGACAACGATCGCCACGCGTTTGTCTTCAACAGCCTGGGGCGCGCCTACGAATCCTACGGGGACTTCGAGGCCTCCGAGCAGTACTACCGGGAAGCGCTCCGTCTGGTGCGCTTGTTCCGTGGCCCGGAGCACCCGAACGTAGGATTTGGGCTTGGCAACGTCGCCAAGATTCTCAGCAAGCAAGAGCAGTGGGCAGACGCTGCGTCGTTCTTTGAGCAAGCGGTGGCCATTACGGAAGCCAATCGGCCCGACCATATAGCCGTGCACGATATGCGGTGGAACTGGGGGAAAGCGCTGATGAAGTCCGGCGCGCTGGCGGAAGCTGAAGAGCCCATCATAAAAGGCCTCAACTCGCTCGCAGCAAATTACGGCGACCAACACCCAAGCACACGCGGAGCTCTAGAGGCTGCCGTTGAGCTTTACTCCAAGCTTGGTGAACAGGAGTCCGCCGACCGCTACCAGCAGCGTCTGTCCGCCATTCAGCAGAACTGACAGCCCAGCGAGTCGGTCAACGGTCTATCGGGCTCACCTTTGTACCTTCCAGCGTCAGGTTGTACATCAACCCCTTGTTGGTCAGCACAAAGCCGATGATGGGGTCCTCGATACTCTGCGTGTCGACCGCGCCGGCTGCACCCACTTTGATGAGATTGACGGACGCGTCCCCGCCGATTTTCCAGCCGTTGCTGGTCCGAAACTGCGCCAGCGAGTCTTCGCTCATGAACAGTAGAAAAATGGCCTTGGACTGCGCTCCGAGCTGCAGGCCAATCGACCCGGCAGACGTGCGGTAATACTGCACCGTCTCGCCGCCGACACGCAGCGCGCCCTCGCCCGTCTCCCCGCCGATGCCGACGCCCACCTTCAGCACCTTAGGAAAAACCAGCACACCTTCAGCCGCCTCCAAGAACCGGTCGCCGCCTTCGACCTCGTCGACAAACCGATCAAGAGCGGCATCCACCCGCGTATCGATCTCGAACGCTGAAGCGGACCAGGCGCTGCCGCTGATGCTGAGCAGCAGCAAAGTGAAGAAAGCCCACGTCCATCCGCTCTGAAACCGTTCTCTCATCGCCACACACCTCAACCTGATCAACCAGTGATGGAAAAGCCTAGCAAGCACCCCTGAACTCGGCAACGCGGTCATCTGTCAACCAAATAGCCGGCCGCGCGTTGGAATAGTTATGCCACAGGAGCGCGCAATGAAAACTCAAAATTTGCTGGGCATCGCCCTGCTCACCCTTTTGCTGGCGACCGCCTGCGCCCAAAAGCCTACCCGTACCTATCCCGCTGGCGCTGTCGGAACGTCAATGCGGGTGTCTCAGGGCCAGATCATCGCAATAGCAGCGGTGACCGTGGAGGGCCAGGCATCGATTGTTGGCACGCTCGGCGGGGCGGCGGTTGGCAACAGTGTCGGGCGAACCGTCGGCGGCGGCAGCGGCCGACGGGTTGCGGGCGCCGCCGGTGCGGTTGCCGGCGCGGTGGCCGGCCGAGCCGTGGAACAAGCGGTGACCAGCAAAGAAGCTATCGAGGTCATCGTGAAGCTCGACAGCGGCCGGACGGTTGCGGTCATTCAGGAAGACCAACAGCTGTTGCGCCCGGGCGACCGGGTTCGCGTGCTTCACGGAAGGCGCACCAGTCGCGTCATCCCGGTGTAGGAAACCACCTTGCGGCGATAGCGTCCTAGTTCGCTACAATCCTCTCCGTTCGTTTGGAGGGGACACCAATGACAACAGGAAAGCGCCCCCAATTTGGCGTGATTTTTGCCCTATTTTTTGCCCTTTGTATCGCTCCTGCGGCTATTCCTGCGGAAGCGCTGTCGGAGTTTTCAGAGGCTGAACTGCGCGAACGTGTTGAGTCCACCGACAACAGTCAAAAGCTGGCGGCGCTCGGCGAACTGTTGCTTCGTGGACGCCGAAAACCCTACGACGATATTCAACAATTGCTCGATCTGGCTGAGTCGTTACAGGACACCCATCCTGACGCGGCACTTCGCAGCCAGATTCTCCATCACCTCAGCTGGTTTGCCGTTCGGAAAGGTAACCTGGATTCGGGCCTGACCTGGGCGAAGGCATCGCTCGAACTGTCCACGCCGCTTGGCGACAAGAATTTGATTGGCTGGAGTCAGTATTCCCTCGGGGTGGCGTTTTACTATCGGTCTGATTCCGACGAGGCTCTAGCCGCCGCGACCGCGGCAGTCGAGGCGTTTGAGCAGGAGACAGCTCAGTCGGAGTCTGCGATGGCCCATACGCTGCTCGGGGTCGTCTATCGATCGCGCAGCAACTTTAATGCCGCACTCGCTCATCATGCGAGTTCACTCGAGATCTCCGAGGCCTTAAGCGATGCCGACGGAATCGCCAGAGCGAGAAACAACATCGGCCTGATCCATTGGAAGCTCGAGCAGTACGAAGAGGCCTACCGGGAACTTGAGCAGGCGGCCAACCACTATCGGAAAGGTGGCGTTCAGGGTCAGTTGGCGACGGTGGTCAGTAACCTCGGGCTGGTGCTGATCGAGCTTGGGGAGCCACGACGCGCCCTCGAATACCTTGAGGAGGGTCTGGCGCTCGATGCCGTTCAATCAAACCCGAATCGTCGGGCCAAACTGCTGAGCAACGTCGCTTTTGCGCACGAAAAGCTGGGCGACGACAAAAAGAACCTCGAGATTCTTCTCGAAACGCGAGAACTGCGCGAGCAGATTGGCAACGCGTGGGGCATGTCCAGAACCCTGTCCGCGATTGGCCAGGTTTACCGCCGCGCTGGCGACCTTGCGCTGGCGGAGCAGGTATTCACCGAAGCGCTTGAGGCCGCCGAGTCAGCCAATGCATTGAGTGAACAACTGGAGATTCAAGAGGAGCTGGCCAACATCTACGAAGCGCTGGGCCGAGATAGTGATGCGTTGGCTGCACTGCGGCGCGCGCATGAAATCGAGGAGGAAATCGACTATCCAGGTGCCGCGAAACGCATCAAGGAACTTGAAGCTGCACGTCGGCTGGCAGAAAACGAGCTGGCTCTGGCTCGCCAGAGTCAGCGGCAGCGGCTGCTGTTGATTGCCGCCGCCTTCCTCGTGTTGCTGGCCGTAAGCCTAACGGCCTACGCCCGGTCCCGCGGGCGCCTGCTGTCGCAGGTTCAGCGAACCGCTCTCGAGCTCAGCGACTCAGAACAGCGCTATCGCAGTCTGTTCAACGACACGTCGGAACCGAGGTTGCTCATCGATCTCGAGGTGGGTCGGGTGATCGATGCCAACGAACCCGCGGCCGCGCTTTGCGGTCGCCCGGTTGCTGCAATACTTGGACAGGACCTGACAGAGCTTCAGCCGGAATGGCTCAGTCGGGCGCTGCTGCGGGGTGAAGAGGCGTCTCATTCCCCGATCGGGGTTCACGAATCCTGGTTCACGCCGTCGGGGGAGGAGGAGTTCGCCGACGTATGGATTGCGCCGGTGCCTCTTCAGGGGCGGCGCTGCGCGCTCGTGGCCATTCATGACACAACCGTCAATCGGCGTGAAGAAGAAGACCGCATCCGTCGCGGGCAGCTTGAATCGCTGGGCGTTCTTGCCGGCGGAATTGCACACGACTTTAACAACGCGCTGAGCGTGGTACTCGGCTACGTGACGCTGGCGCGCACCCACCTTGATGAGAAATCGGGTACGGCGCGGCTGCTGGGGTCCGCTGAACGCTCCATCGATCACGCGGCAAAGTTGTCGAGCAATCTGCTGACGTTTTCTAAAGGTGGCGAGCCGCGCCGAGAGCGCCACGACATCGGGCTGAGGGTGACCGAAGCGGCGCAGGTCGCCACCGCCGGGTCCGGCGTCGAGCTCAAGCTGAGCACGGGCGCCGATCTCTGGGATGCTGACGTGGACCTCGGTCAGCTGAATCAGCTCATCAGCAACCTGATCCGCAACGCGATTCAAGCGATGGATGAACGGGGCGTACTTACCGTGGAGGCACACAACCACCTTGCGGTAGAACCGTTGAGTCCGTCGGTTAAAGCCGGGAACTTTGTGCAGATTGATGTCACAGACAGCGGACCGGGCATCCCGACAACCATTCAAGGCAAAGTGCTCAACCCCTATTTTTCGACGACACCCGGTCACGCGGGACTGGGACTGGCAACCGCTTTTGCGATAGCGACCCGTCACGGGGGCTGGCTCACCTTTAAGAGTTCTGAAGGGCGCGGCACCACTTTTTCCGTCTATCTGCCAGCCAGCGTGGAGGGCAAATCCGGCACGGCCGCTGAGGGTCGCAAATCTGTCAAAGATCAAGAATCCGTTTTGGTCATGGACGACGATCAGGCAATCCAGCGGATGTACAGCAGGGTACTGAATCAGCTCGGCTATCAAGCCGAAATCACGGGTGAAGGCAGTGCTGCGGTTAAGCGCTATCGCGAGGCTTTCGAGGAAGGGGCGCCCTTTGACGTTGTCGTCATGGACCTCACCGTGCCCGGCGGCATGGGCGGCAAGGATGCACTGGCTGAAATACAAAGATTTGATCCAGCGGTTCGCGCGGTGGTGGCCAGCGGCTATTCCAACGATCCGGTGATGGCCAACTATGAGGAGTCAGGCTTTCGAGCCGCTTTGCATAAGCCATTCAGTCTGCAGGCGTTGTCTACCTTGCTGCGAGAAGTGCTGGATGAGAGAACCAGCAAGACGCAAGCGGGCAGTCGACCAAAGACCCAGACCCGGAAAAGAATTTAGCGCACCGCCAAGAATAGACAGGTTGGAAGAGCCGGAGCCAAAGCAGGAATAAGGCTCCGGCCTGTCGATCAACACCGCGCTGAACCGAGAGGGGTTCGTCGGCTGTATAAGCTGACCAGGACAAGTACGAGGACTAAATGTCGTTCGCGTCGAAAAACTCCAGCAGTCGGCGAGCGATTTCCTCTCCCTGATCGTCCTGCAGGAAGTGTCCCGCTTCCGGCAGACGGTCGTGGGCTTGACCCGCGGCACCGGGCACGTTGTCGATGAAGAACTGCTGCGTTTCGCAAGACCCTAGCAGCCCCGCGTCGTTGGCTCCCCAAAGGGTCAGGAACGGTCGGGTAAAGGAGGTTAAGCCCGCCAGTGCGGCCTGCGTTTCCCCCGGCACCTCGTTAATCAGAGACGGAAACTTCCGAGCGCCGGCCATGTAGAGCCGGCTCGGGAACGGTGCGTCGTAAGCCGCCTCCTCAGCTGCGGGTAATTCGAACCAGGTCAATGCTTCCAGCGTATCGCCGGGGCGAAACGATATTCCCTTCATGGCGTAGATCATCCAGTTGCCAAAGAAACTGCTTTCCTCCTGATCGAACAGCAAATCGCACCCCTCGTAGAAGGGCATCTGCTGCTCAGGTATCGCTCCGTAGGGAGACGCCAGAACTAGCACCTCATCCGTATCTTCCACCGCCGGAAAAGGCTCAAAGTCTGCAGGGATATCAGGCAGGTTGCCGTTGCCCACCGCAATGCTCGCAAACCACTCCGGATTGAGGCCGGCGACACGAAGCCCGATCAGGCTTCCCCAGTCCTGTACAAACAGGTTGATGTCTTCCAGTCTCAGCGCCTGGATAAACTTTTCCAGACGGTCGGAGTGCCCGATGTACGTGTACGCATCGACGTCGATGGGTTTGTCCGATCGCCCGAGGCCCAGGTGGTCCATGGCGATCACGCGGTAACCACCCTCCGCCAGCACCGGGATCATTTTTCGATAGAGGTAAGACCAGCTCGGCTGCCCGTGGAGCAGCAACACCACTTCACCCGTGGCCGGACCGGCCTCTGCATACGCTTGGCGTAACCCGTCGATCTCCACAAAATTTGGCGGGTAGGGCCAGTCCGGGAGGTTGTCGAACGCGCTGTCTGGCGTGCGGACAAATTTGACGCCCTCCTCGGTTTCCAGAATCTCTGCGTCAGCGCAGCTTGCATCTTGGTTCTCAGCGAGTTTGACGGCTTCGGAAACTTTGGCGCCGTCTGCCCCGCTCAGCTCGAACCGTGCTGTCGTGCAATCGGTGGCTACCGAAATGATCGTTCCCCAGGGGTCGAGATCCTCGCCCGGTGTTGGGGTTTCAAACGTCCCGCCCTCTCCACGAAAGGCGTTGAGAACACTGGCATCTCCGGGGCCCAGCCGCTCAGCGGTGGTCTCTGACACCAGCCATAGCGGTTCGCCCGCTGCGTCATAGCCGTAGTAAAAGATGGTGGTACCGGACTCCGACTCGATCACGTTGAAGCCCTCGCCATCGCGCGACGGCTCGAACCACAGCCCCGAAAAGCGAAATTCATTGTCGAGGGTCAGGAGTTGGTATGAGTTTTCAAAATCATCCTGGATGACGGTGGCCTCAGCGCGCGTCTCGATGATGAGATCCTCATCCAGCGTTACCGCTTCCCACCGCCAGCCGGCCGGCAAAGATAGCTCTGCACCAAGGCCCGGAAGCCGTTCAAGAGACAGATCAGGATCGACGGTTTTGGCGAAAGAAAACATGACGTACTGCTTACCGTCATCAGCCGTCAGCCGGTAGATCTCCGAACCCGCCCAGAGCTCAAAGACATTTTCGCGCAGCACCGTGTTTTCGAGATACGGCCCGCCGGCGCTCAGCTGTTCCTGGCTCACAAGCAAAGTGGCTTGACGCGCCATCTGGAGGTCTCCATACGTACGGATGACGTCGCCGGTAGAGTCGAAGCGACCACCGTCAGCCAGGCCCTGTCGCGGCCCGTTCATTCTGATGAAATCAGCGCCGTACTCCGCCTGGATGGCTTCAGCGTCGAGCGCGGCAAACCGTTCATCGGGACACTCATCGACAAACTGTGTTCCCCAAACCTCGACCGTTGCGCCAGCGTCACCGATAAAACCCAACAAAATCTCGCAATACTGTGCCCCCTTTCCGCTTTCGCCGCGGACGCTGCAGTAAGTCCCGTCAACGGCGGCCAGCCTCACGGCGTCAGACACCTTAAAGCCGTCCGGACCGCTCAACTCAAAAACGGCGTTTCCGCAGTCTTCCAGCGAAACACTGGCGGTGCCCCAGACATCCAGCACCACCTGCTGCACGGGCCCGTCAAAGTTTCCACCGGCGCCGCGGTAGACCATGGCGGGCGCCTCAGCGTTGAGCGCCATGAGTGACGGGACGGTATCGCTCACCAGCCACAGCGGGTTGCCGAGAGCGTCATAGCCGTAGAAATAGAGCGTCACGCCCGCTCCGGACTCAACCACGCTGAAACCTTCACCGTCGAGGCTGGGATCAAACCACAGGCCAGCGATCCCGGAGCCGACGACGTTACTCGCCGCGTCCGTCGCCGGCACCTGGGCATTGGTTAGCGCGCTAAAACCTAAAAGAAAGGCAGCAATCAATCGTAAACCTGACATGTCGAAAACCTCCGTCACTTGCTTGATGTGAGAAGCGTAGCGACGTGAAAGTCAGGTAACGCGGTGAAACTGCCAAGAACTGTTAAGGAGGTTCGGCGAGCGTTTGGTTACGCCAGCGTGGCCGCGCAGGGCCGCAATGAATCTCCGCTCAGAGAGGTGTTGCGAAAGGTTCGACCTCGCGTCACGCCAGGCGGCAGGGCACCCTTTGGCGCCGCTGCAGCCTGACGTGTTGCGGTTTTGGCGCGGCTAGCGCCAGCTGGGCGCGCCGGCGTCCCGCAGCGCGGTCTCCAGCTCCGCGAGCTGGCCGCTCAGCAGCGTATCCAGGTCCGCCCGGAAGGCGGCGAACTCCCGACCCGCAGTCTCAAAGTCCGCCCGCTGCGTTGCGGTCGGCGTCAGCGTGTTGCTCCAGCCGGTTGCCGCGTTGAACGCGCGCCCTCCGATCGATGGCGCAGTTGCCTCGTTGAGACCGCGGCGAATACTGTCGCCGGAGAGGCGGGTTCGCAAATGGCTCAGCGCTGCCGACATGGCGTCGAGCCGGATCAGCAGGGTTGGCTCAGTGCCGGCCGCGAGCACGGCCGCCGCCTTCATGTGAGACAGCAAATCCTGGGTTCGCGAAAGTTCCTCGTTCGCGTCGACGACCTGACGCATCAGCTCAGCGGTCGCCTGCTGGAAAGCCGCAACGTCAGCATAGTCGGTGCCGTCAGGCGCCGCCCGTACGGGCTTCACCGCAAATGACTGGGGCTGGCCCAGCGGCGCAGCGGCTCCCTGGCTGATCGCAAAGAGCTGAACGGTATAGTTTCCGGGTGCCGCCAGCGGGCCGAGCGGATCGTTGACCCACGGCGGCGTGAACTCTGGGGTTGAGAGGTCCACCGCGTCGGGTGCAGGCAGACGAAGATCCCAGGTCGCGCGATGTGTCCCCGCCTGATTGCTGGCCTGAAGCCACCGAATAGGCTTGCCGGTGGCGTCACTGATCCGGAGCAGGACTCGCGGCTCCGCCTCGACGGCCTCCTGACCCAGAGCCTCCCAGCCGGGGAACGCCACGTCTTTGCCCTCCTCGCGCAGCGTTTTCTCGCCATCTTGGCGAAGCTGCTTTTGTGTTTTGAAAGCCTCGGGGAGGTAATAGGTGAGCGTCGCGCCAAAGTCCGGGTTCGGGGTGCGGAAGCTGTCGCTGCCCATGGTCGGCATCCCAACGGCCTGCCCCGGAACCGACGGCACGTACCACCAGGCATCCCTAACCGGAAATACGGTCGCCTGTTCGCCGAAGGCTTTCCCGGCCATCGATCGAAGCGAGGAGTAGTCATCGAGAATGTAGATTCCGCGGCCGAATGTAGCCCCGACCAGGTCGTTATCGCGCCGCTGCAGCTTGATGTCCCGGAACGCAATCGTCGGTGCACCGGAGAGCTTGTGCCAGTTTTCGCCGCCGTTGATGCTGAAATAGACGCCGTACTCAGCGCCCAAAAACAGCAGGTTCGCGTTCTCATGGTCCTGCTGGATTGCCCAGGCAATCGTGTCCTCGGGCAGGTCTCCGGCGATCGACCGCCAGCTCTTGCCCTGGTCGGTACTAACAAAGACGTAAGGTGCAAAGTCGCCCAGCTTGTGGCCGTCAGCCACGGCAAAGACGGTCGACGCATCGTGCTGTGAAGCTTCCAGGTCATTGATAAACAGCGGGCTCGTTTTGCTGGGCAAAGCCGCCGCGGACTGCCACTGTGACCCGCTTTCACCGGACACGTGGATCTGCCCGTCATCCGTCCCCGCGTAAAGCACGCCCTCGCTCACCGGCGATTCGGTCAGTGCGGTGATCGTGGCGTACTTGGACATAGCGCCATAGTCATGAAGCGCGTCGACGCTCCAGCTTCGGCCCTGGTACTCCAGCTCGTAACGGTTGTCAGCGCTGGTCAGGTCCTCGCTGATCGCCTGCCACGCGTTGCCCTTGTCGTCGCTGCGCCAGACTCGCTGCGAGCCGACGTAAAGCCTCGCCGGATCATGAGGACTGATCAGGATCGGCGTATCCCAGTTCCAGCGTTCCGGGTCCTCACCCGGACCGGGCTGGGGCTGGATATGAACAAGCTCATTGCTGTCGCGGTGATGGCGAAACATGTAGCCCTGTTGGTATTCCATGTAGGCGATGTTGCTGTCGCTCGGGTCGAAGGCCACGGCGTAGCCGTCCGCGCCCAGGGGCACATACCAATCCTGGTTGCGGACACCCTCAGTGATCATGGTGCGGGAAGGGCCAAACAGCGTGCCGAGATCCTGGGCCCCGGCCAGGATGTTGTAGAAAGGTTCGGTGTTGTCTACCGCAATCTTGTAGAACTGCGATATCGGGAGATTCGGGAAGTGGCGCCAGGTCACGCCCTGATCGAAGGTCTCATACAGCCCCGCGTCCGTGCCCGCCAGCAGGTGTAGATCATTCGCCGGATCGATCCACAGCGCGTGGTTGTCGCTGTGCTTTTCTCTTCCGGTGCCCAGCACCGAGAAGCTTGCGCCGGCATCGCGGGTGACCCGAAAGAACACGTCCATCTGAAAGACCAGGTCCGGATTCTGCTGCGACGCGGCCAGCTCCTGGTAGTAATGCGGACCCGTGCCGCCAGAGGTGTAGGGGTTCTGATGGCTCCAGCTCTCGCCGGAGTCGGAGGACCGGTAAAAACCTTTTTCTTCGTCCCCGGCTTCGATGGTTGCATAGACGCGGCTCGGGTCAGCCGCGGTGACGGCCAGACCAATCTTGCCGACGTCACCTTCCGGCAACCCTCGGCTCTTTCGGCTCCACGTGGCGCCGGCGTCCGTAGATTTGTAGACACCGCCGTTGGGACCGCCAGCCATCAGACCCCAAACGTGGCGGCGGCGCTCATAGGCGGCAGCGTAGATGACGTCGGGATTGCCCGGATGAAATTCGATGTCAGTGACGCCGGTGTTTTCATCGATCTGCAGCACCGCCTCCCAGCTGGTCCCGCCGTCTGTGGTTTTGTAGACCCCTCGTTCACCGCCTGCCGCCCATAGCGGTCCTTCGGCCGCCACGTAGACCACGTCGCTGTCGCGCGGGTCGATCAGAATCTTTCCGATATGCTCCGATTCACCGAGACCCAGGTTGGTCCAGGTCGCGCCCGCGTCGCCGCTCTTGTAGACACCGCTGCCCCAGCCGACGTGGCGACCGCTGACGTTTTCACCGGTCCCCACCCACACAACGTCCGGATTACTTGGATCGACCGCCACATCGCCAATCGAGTAGGACGGTTGATCGTCGAAGATCGGCGTCCAGCTGGTGCCCGCATTGACACTTTTCCAGACTCCGCCAGAGCCCACGGCGACGTACCAGAGGTTTTTATGGTCTGGATGGATGGCGATATCGGCGATTCGCCCTCCCATGAGCGCCGGGCCGATGCTCCGCAGCTTCAGTCCCTTGGCCGCATCCGCAATAGTTTCTGATTCCTGGCTGATAACGTTTCCGGAGGCCAGCACAAAGCAGACGGCGAAAACCCAACGCCAAGGGGTTTGTTTGACTGGCTGATGAGCAAGGTTCGATCGGATTTCTAGCTTCAAGATGATGACTCTCTAATGTGTGTAGCGCCGCGCTATGGGCCGGTGCTTTGCCGGGCTCAAGATCATATCGGGATTCGACGGGGGGTTCAGCGCCCGCTGTTCCCTAAATCACGCGAACCACGCCGTGCAGCTGAGCGCCGGACCGCGTGTTAGGCTCCGGCTCGTGCCTGAGGATGCCCTCGAAATCGTTTACGCTGACGACCATCTCGTCGCCATCAACAAGCCCCCCGGCCTGCTGACCCATCGCAGCGCCGTAGACCGACACGAGAGGCGTTTTGCCCTGCAGCTGCTCCGCGACCAGCTGGGTAAGCGAGTGTTCCCCGTCCATCGACTGGATAAACCCACTTCCGGAGTGCTGCTGTTTGCCCTGTCCAGCGAGGGGGCGAGAGAGCTATCGGGTCACTTTGCATCGAGGCTGGTACAAAAGCGCTACCTCGCCGTAGTGCGAGGGGTGTGCCAGGATGAGGGCGTGATCAATCACCCGCTCAAAGAAAAGCTGGACAAAATGACCGACAAAAAGGCAACCCGCGACAAACCGGCCCAGGCCGCGGAGACCTTTTATCGACGAGTAGCCGAAGTTGAACTGGCGGTCCGCGTAGATCGCTACCCGCACACCCGCTACTCGCTGGTGCACCTTGAGCCCAAGACCGGCCGCAAGCATCAGCTTCGGCGCCACATGAAGCACCTCGGTCATCCCATAATCGGCGACAGCACCCACGGCAAAGGTGTACACAACCGATTCTTTGCCAGTCGCTTCGCCTGTCATCGCCTGCTCCTGGCCTGTACCGCCATCAAACTGGCACACCCCATGACCCGCCGCCCCCTCACGATCGAAGCGAAGCCCGGTGAAGCATTCGAGCGTATGCTGAGCGAGTTCGGCTGGAAGAGTGCTCTCGCGAGTTTCCTTTGAGGGTGGTGTGCTTTTCTCCCGCGATTGGCATTGTGGTTTATGAGTACGATTTCACTTTGTCTAGATCGACCTGCACCGGATTGCTTAAGAGACCCGCGATGACACAGAAGCTCATTCTGACAACCATGCTTTCCCTCATTAGCCTGCTACTGCTGCCTACCGCTGCTGCCGACGATTTCTCCTACCCGCCGGAGTGGGAGAAACAAGAGAGTGTCTGGCTGGGCTGGATGGCACCTTCTGAACCCCCGAACTCGCCGGGCGGACAGCTGGAGGCAGCCCAAAATCAGGTTCGCGTTCAGCTGATCAGCGAGATGCTGAGCGGCAGCCGCGTAACCCTGCTCGTCTCGAAAGCGGCCGACGAAGCTCATGCCCGTCAAATGCTGGTAGAGGCAAAGCTGCCGCTCGAGCGCATCGATTTCTTTTACGCCCCTGTCAGCGATCCCTTCGTTCGGGACGCTGGACCTCGCTTTGCCAGCAACGGTAAGAAGCTGGGGGTGCTGGATATACCCTGGACCTGCTATGGCTACGACCCGCAGGTCATCGGCGCCTACCTGGCGGAATGCCTAGCGCGGGAAGACACCGCCAATCGGTATGCGCAGGAGCGCTCGCTCAGCATGGTCAAGGGTAGAGCCGTATCCGAAGGCGGTGCGCTGGACGCTACCGACACGCTGCTCATGGGTTATCTCGACACCGCGATGCAGCGCAACCCGGGCATGACCCAGGCGGAGATCGAAGCGGACTATCTGGCTACCTACGGCAAACAGAAAATGATCTGGCTCAGCCGGTCGCCGGTCTCGGATCGACCGGGCCAAAAGGCCGGCAAGGTTTTTGGCTGGGGCGCGAACGGTCACGTGGACGAGTACGCTCGTTTCGTCAACGAAACCACCGTGGTCATCGCCCAGGTAGGAGACGTACCGGAGAACGATCCGCTCGCGGCGAAGGACGCCGAAATCCTGCGGAGCAACCTGGCCGATTTAAGAGCGGCCCGAACGGTCGACGACCAACCGCTGAACGTCATCACCATGCCCGCAGCCAATCCCGTCATGTTTGGCTACCAGGCGCCGCTAGGGATGCCTTCCATCCCACCGGGCTGGGCGACGCTGGCCGGCCTCGAGCCGAGTGAAATGGTGACCCACGTGCCGGCCGTCAGCTATATGAACTTTGTGATCACCAATGACAAGGTCATCGTGCCGGCCTATTGGCAGGACGGCCTGCCCGAATCGGTCAGAGCCGACGACCAGCGGGCGGGTGAAGTCCTCGCAGAGCTGTTTCCCGATCGTAAGCTGGTGCGAATTAACCCGCTGCCAATCAACTGGTGGGGCGGCGGTATGCACTGTATGACCCAGCAGCAGCCCGCCCTCGGGGACGCTGAATCGGCGACCAGCGGGCAAGGCCATACGGGATAGTCACCTTACGTGAGGGAACTACAAACCCTTGAGGCTTGAACATTTTCGCCGAACGTCGCACGGTGTCGCCTGATCCCAAGAATCAATCAAACCGGCTGCGAGAGGCTCCATGAACACAACGCACTTCTATTCGGATGAACGTACCTTCTGGCACAGCACGGGCGTTCAAGCCCTGTTTATGCCGATCGGCGACTGGGTCGAGCCACCTGCCGGAAGCTACGGCGCTGATACGCCCGGATCGAAGCGCCGCATCGTCAACCTGATCCGCGCCTCCGGCCTGGACCAGGTGGTCAGCGTTCGTTCGGCAAAGCCCGCCACGCGCGATGACCTGCTGCGCGTTCATCCGGCCAAGTATCTGGATGAGTTCAAGGCGCTCAGCGACGAAAACGGCGGCGAGCTCGGCGTTTTTGCCCCGTTCTCCAAAGGTGGCTTCGAGATTGCTTCCCTCTCCACCGGGCTGGCCATCGCTGCCCTTGAGGCGGTGACCACCGGGGATGCGGACAATGCCTACGCCCTTTGCCGGCCGGCAGGACATCACTGCCTGGCCGAGGAGCCGATGGGCTTTTGCCTGTTCGCCAACATTCCCATTGCGATCGAGGCGATGAAAGCCCGCCATGGCGTCGAGCGCGTTGCGGTGGTCGACTGGGATGTTCACCACGGCAACGGCACGCAAGCCATCTACTACGAGCGTGGCGACGTCCTGACGATCTCGCTGCACCAGGATCGCTGTTTCCCACCCGGCTACAGCGGCTTTGAAGATCGCGGTGCCGGTGCCGGTGAAGGCACTAATCTGAACATCCCGCTCCCGGCCGGCAGCGGTCACGAGTGTTATCTCTACGCGATGGAAAAGCTCGTGATTCCGGCGCTGGACGCTCACAAGCCTGACCTGATTGTGGTGGCCAGCGGCCTGGACGCCAACGCCGTGGACCCACTGGCACGCCAGATGCTTTACGGCGAGAGTTATCGGGCGATGACAAGCATGATGATGGAGACGGCCGACCGGCTTTGCGGCGGCAAGCTGGCCATTGTGCATGAAGGGGGCTACGCCGAGGCCTACGTTCCGTTCTGCGGGCAGGCCATTGTCGAGGCGCTGAGCGGCAGCGAGCCGCTGGTGGAAGACCCCGAGACTGAGTTCTTTGGTGCTCAGCAGCCCGGCGATCGGGCCCTCGCGTTTCAGAAGGACTGGGTCGACGATCTGGCCGGCCAGCGCTAAATCGGCATAATGCTGGCGCCGGGCATTGAATGCCGGCGCCACAGGTTTTTCTATCTTCTTTACCGAGGGGCTTTCATGAAAATTCATCTGCTGCTGACGGCGGTGCTGTCCTGGCTTGCCGCATCTCCCGTTTTCGCCGAGGTCAGCGAACTCCCTGACGACCGGCTCGAGGGCTTGCAGTGGCGGGAGGTTGGTCCCTATCGCGGAGGCAGGTCAGCCGCCGTCGCAGGCATTCCGCAGGACCGACAAACCTACTACTTTGGCAGCACCGGTGGCGGCGTCTGGAAGAGCCAGGACGCGGGCTTAACGTGGGGCAACGTGTCGGACGGCTTTTTTGGCGGTTCCATCGGCGCGGTTGCCGTATCCGAGTGGGACCCAAACGTCATCTACGTAGGAGCCGGCGAAAAAACGGTCCGGGGCAACGTGTCTCACGGCAACGGCCTATGGAAATCCAGCGATGCTGGTCGCACCTGGACTAACCTCGGACTGAAAGACTCCCGACATATTCCGCGGGTTCGAATACACCCCCGCAACCCGGACCTAGTTTACGTGGCCGCCATGGGACACCTGTTCGGGCCGAACGATGAGCGCGGCGTCTTCCGCAGCCGTGACGGCGGCGTAACCTGGGAAAAGGTGCTGTTTGTGAACGACGAGGTGGGCGCGGTGGATCTCGCGATGGACCCCACCAACCCACGAATTCTCTATGCCTCCACCTGGCGGATTCTTCGAACCCCCTACAGCCTGGAGAGCGGCGGAGAGGGTTCTGCGCTGTGGAAATCAACCGATGGTGGTGACACGTGGGAAAACCTAATGGACGCTGACGGCATGCCCGAAGGGCCGATCGGAATCATCGGCGTATCGGTTTCCGCCAGCAACCCGGACAACGTGTACGCGATCATCGAAGCCGAAGAAGGCGGGGTATTTCGATCGCGCGACGCCGGTGAAACCTGGGCGCGGGTCAATAAAGAACGAAAGCTGCGCCAGCGTGCCTGGTACTACACGCGCATCAACGCCGACCCGGCCAACGAAGATACGGTCTATGTGCTGAATGTGCGCTTCCACCGGTCGCGTGACGGCGGCAAGTCTTTCGAGCAGGTACCGACACCCCACGGCGACAATCACGACCTGTGGATCGATCCGGCGGACCCTCAACGGATGATTCAGTCCAACGATGGCGGCGCCAACGTCAGCTTTGACGGCGGGCTCAACTGGACAACCCAGAGTAACCAGCCGACCTCACAGATGTATCGGGTATCGGTCGACAATGCGTTCCCCTATCGGCTGCTGGGCGGACAGCAGGACAACAGCGCCGTGCGAATTCGGTCGGAGTCGGCCTTTGGGCCCTCGATCAGCGTACGGGACTGGGAGCCTACCGCGGGGGGTGAAAGCGGCCATATTGTCGCCAAGCCTGACGACCCGGATATCGTTTACGGCGGTTCGTACGGCGGCTACCTGATCCGTATGGATCACCGCAGCGGCAACCGCCGCGCCGTGAACGTCTGGCCCGACAACCCGATGGGCTGGGGCGCAGCGGAGCTGAAATACCGCTTCAACTGGAACTTCCCGCTACAGTTCTCGCCTCACAACGCCAGTCGCCTTTACGCGGCGGCCAACGTGCTGTTTGTGTCGGATGATGAGGGTCAGACCTGGCGCGCAATCAGCCCGGATCTGACGCGCAACAACAAAGAACAGCAGGGAGCTTCGGGCGGGCCAATCACCAAAGACAACACCTCGGTGGAGTATTACGGCACCATCTTTGCTATCGCCGAGTCGCTGGTCGAACCGGACGTCCTGTGGACCGGCTCTGACGATGGACTGGTGCACATCAGCCGCGACGGCGGCGAAAACTGGGACGACGTGACGCCCTCGGGCCTGCCCAGGGAAATTCAAATCAACAGCATCGAGCCGCATCCGACGCTGCCGGGTGGGCTTTACCTGGCGGCGACGGCTTACAAGAGCGATGACTTCCGCCCGTACCTTTACCGCACCGGGGACTACGGGCGGCGCTGGAAGAAGGTGGTTGACGGTATCGCCAGCGACCACTTCACGCGAGTGATTCGGGCCGACGATGAGCGCCCCGGCCTACTGTTCGCCGGCACTGAAGCGGGACTCTACGCCTCATTCAATGACGGCGAAGACTGGATCCCGTTCCAGCGAAACCTCCCGGTCTCGCCGATCACCGATCTGGCGGTCAAAGAGGGGGACCTGATCGCCGCGACTCAGGGCCGAGGTTATTGGGTGCTGGACGACATCTCGCTGCTCCGAAATCTGGATGACGACGTCTTCGAAAAAGCGGCCCACCTGTTTCCGCCACGAGACGGCTGGCGCCTGCAGAACGGCAGCCAGGAAGCGCCCAAACACCGCGGTCAAAATCCGCCCGCTGGGGTGGTGTTCCACTATCTGCTGGGTGAAGAGCTCCCTTCAGAGACGGCGCTCACGATCGATATCGAAGACGATGACGGCCAGCTGATCCGGCGCTTCAGCCGCAAACCAGACGAGGGTGAAGACGACAAAGACGCTGACCATCCCAAGCACCTGTTTGACGATGATCGGATCCTGGAAGCGGAAGCGGGCCTTAATCGCTTTGTCTGGAACCTGCGCTATCCCGGCGCTGAAACGTTCGACAAGATGGTGCTCTGGAACGGCTCGCTCGGCGGACCCAAGGCCGTTCCGGGGACCTATCGGGCCACCTTAACCATGGACGACCAAGCGCAAACCGTGAGCTTTACCGTTCGCGCTGACCCCCGGTCTGCCGCGTCCCCCGACGATTTTCAGCAGCAGTTCGATTTTGCCCTGGATCTGCGGAACAAAGTCACCGAAGTGCATCAGTCCATCCGGCGCCTGCGCGAGGTCCGTGGCCAGATCAAGGCGATCGGCGCCCGGGTCGGCGACGATCCGGCGTTCGCTCAGCTAAAGGAACAGGGTGAAGCCCTGACCGAAGCGCTGACAGCGGTGGAAAAGGCGCTGTACGAGACGCGCATGGAAAGTCGGCAGGACCCGCTCAACTACCCCATCAAGCTCAACGACAAGCTTGCCGGCGTGATGGCGCTGGCCAACGTTGGAGACAACCCGCCGACCGCCGCCTCCCTGGAGGTCCGCGACCTCCTATGGGAACAGGCCTCCGAGCAGCTCGGGCAGCTGCGCGAGCTCCTCGATAAAGATCTGGCGGCGTACAACCAGCTCGCCAGCGAGTCCGGCCTGCTCGCCGTCTCACCCAAACCGAGTTCCTGACTCACAACCGGTGCCAATCGAATGACCATATCGAACTATTTCGCGAGCGACTATCCAGAAGCCCGCGACAAGTTTCTGGCGGCAGCCGAGGCCGCCGGCGCAGCGCTGACTCGCTACGATAACCCGGCCAAAGGACCGACGGGGGAAGCGCTTTCCACCGACGTTGCCTGGCTGGGCCCGGAAGATGCGTCCAGGGTGCTGGTCACCCTATCAGGCACCCATGGCGCCGAGGGGTTTTGTGGCTCCGGGGTCCAGGTTGGCTGGTTCCGCAGCGGACGGGCCGGCCGCCTCCCACCACACACCGCCCTGCTGCAGATTCATGCCGTCAATCCATTCGGCTTCGCCTGGCTGCGCCGAACCACGGAAGAAAATGTCGATATCAACCGGAACTACGTCAATTTCGATCAACCGCTGCCGGTCAACGAAGGCTACGAGAAATACCGCGATCTGATTTGTCCTGACCAGTGGTCCGGGGAGATTGCGGACCAGACCACAAGCGAAATCAATCGCCTGATTGACGAGCTTCCGCCAATGGTGATGCAGAGCGCCCTCTCTTCGGGTCAATACGTTGATCCGAAGGGCATCTTCTATGGCGGCCAGCAGCCAAGCTGGTCGCGAATCACGACGGAAGCCATTTTCGATCGGTATCTCGCCAGCGGCAAAAAGGTTGCCCTCATCGACTATCACACGGGTCTTGGCCCGCGCGGTTACGGCGAGCGGATCGGCGTCGGCAGCCCCGGGGAACCCGCCTGGGACCGCTCTCAGGACTGGTGGGGCGACGTCACGTCAATTCATGACGCCAGCTCGACGTCCGCCCCTCTGCACGGCACCAACATGGAAGCCTGGGTCCGCTATCTCTCCCATGCGCAGGTCACGGCAACCGTGCTGGAGTACGGCACTCAGCCGCTGTCACAGGTGCTGACGGCGCTGCGGGCCGACAACTGGCTCCATGCTCACGGCGATATCAACTCCGACCTGGGCAAGCAGATTAAGCGCCAGGCGAGAGACGCTTTCTATCAGGACGCCGACGACTGGAAAACCATGGTCTGGTCTCGAGGGATTGATACCCAGGAAATCGCGCTGGCCCGGCTCGCGGCATGAGCCGACAGCTAAGTGATTGATCTTTCGTTCGCTACCAGCCTCTCATATACCGATCCTATCGAGCCCATAAAAACTTTAGATTTAATTTATAGAAGCCCGGCTGTTACATTCGTCTGCGTTCACCATAACCTCTGCAAGTCATTTTCGGGCGCGTTGCGCCGACCAAACCGGGAGTAAGCAATCACCATGAGATTTCAGAAATTGAAGCTGGCCGCTGCCGTCGCGGCCCTGCTCAGCACGCAGGTTGCGCTGAGTCAGGAAAGCGAAATGGGTATGGGCAAGGCTCAGCCAACCGCAGCAAAGTCTAACCAGTTCTGGTGGCCTGATCAGCTGGACCTCGCGCCGCTACGCGACCATGACAACCGCTCCAACCCGTTGGGCGCAGACTTCAACTATGCCGAAGCCTACGCACAGCTCGATCTGGACGAAGTCAAAGGAGACATCAACGCGCTCCTCACCACCTCGCAAGACTGGTGGCCGGCGGACTTTGGCAATTACGGCCCGTTTTTCATTCGTATGTCATGGCACAGCGCGGGCACCTACCGCACGCTCGACGGCCGCGGTGGTGGTGACGGCGGCCAGATGCGGTTTGACCCGCTCAATAGCTGGCCTGACAACGGCAACCTCGACAAGGCCCGCCGCCTGCTTTGGCCGGTAAAGCAGAAGTATGGTGAGCGCCTGTCCTGGGGCGACCTGATGGTTCTGGCTGGCAACGTGGCTCTGGAGAACATGGGATTCCAAACCTACGGATTCGCCGGTGGCCGCACCGATGAATGGGAACCGGACCTGGTTTACTGGGGCCCAGAGGTTGAGATGCTGGCCAGCGACCGCGAAGACAAAAACGGTCAGCTCCAGCGCCCCCTGGGTGCTACCCACATGGGCCTGATTTACGTCAACCCGGAAGGACCAAAAGGCAAGCCTGACCCGCAGGGTTCTGCGCGAAACATTCGTGTTGCTTTTGGCCGGATGGCGATGAACGACGAAGAAACCGTCGCTCTGATCGCCGGTGGTCACACCTTCGGCAAGATGCACGGCGCGCACAAGCCTGGCGACTGCGTCGGCGCTGACCCCGCCGGCTCCGGTATCGAAAATCAAAGCATCGGCTGGAAGAACCAGTGCGGTAAAGGCCACTCGGAAGACACGGTCACCAGCGGCCTGGAAGGCGCCTGGACTCAAGCCCCGACGCAGTGGACCACGCTTTATCTGTCCAACCTGCTGAACAACGAGTGGAAGGAGGTTCGCAGCCCGGCCGGCGCGATCCAGTGGATCCCCGTTGACGAGGGTCTGCACAAGTCGGTGCCCGACGCGCACGTCAAAGGCAAGTTCAACTCGCCGGTGATGACCACCGCTGACCTCGCGGTTAAGGCCGACCCAGCCTATCGCGCCATCGCCGAGCGCTTTCTGGCCGACCCGGAAGAGTATCGGCTGGCGTTTGCCAAGGCATGGTTCAAGCTGACCCACCGCGATATGGGTCCGCGCAATCGCTATCTCGGCGACGCGTTCCCCAAAGATGAACTGATTTGGCAAGACCCGGTACCGGCGCAAGAAGGTGCGGTGATCAGCAAGCGTGATATCGCTCGCCTGAAGTCGGCCATACGCGACTCCGGTGTAACGGTTGAAGAGCGCGTTCGCACCGCGTGGGCGGCAGCGTCTTCCTTCCGTGCCAGCGACATGCGTGGCGGCGCCAACGGCGCCCGGATCGCGCTCGCTCCGCAGAAAGACTGGGCGGCTAACGATCCGGCAGCGCTTGCCGGCACCCTGGCCCGACTGAAAGGTGTACAGGACGACTTCAACAAAGGCCGCGGCGCTGACGTGTCCATGGCCGACCTGATCGTACTGGCAGGCGCCACGGGTATCGAAGATGCCGCCGAGGCGGCGGGTGTGGACGTCGAAGTCCCGTTTGTCCCCGGCCGCACCGATGCAAGCCAGGAACAGACCGATGTGAAGTCGTTTGCGCTACTCGAGCCGGATGCCGACGCGTTCCGCAACTACTTCAACGCTGAGAAGGCCTACCGCTCTCCCACCGAGATGCTGGTGGATCGCGCTGATCAGCTGAACCTCTCCGTGCCGGAAACAACGGTGCTGATCGGCGGCCTGCGCGCGCTTAACGCTAACGCTGGCGGTGCTGCCCACGGCGTCCTGACGGACAAGCCCGGCACGCTCTCCAACGACTTTTTTGTCAATCTGCTGGACATGTCCACGGTTTGGGAAAAGGGCTCAGAGCCGGGCGTCTATCGCGGTCTTGATCGGGCCAGCGGTGAGCAGAAGTTCACGGCAACGTCAGTCGACCTGGTCTTCGGTGCCAATGCAGAGCTGCGGACCATCGCCGAAAGCTATGCCTACAGCGGCAGCCAGGAGCGTTTCGTGAGTGACTTCGTCGACGCGTGGACTAAGGTGATGACCCTGGACCGCTTCGATATGAAGCACGACCTCTAAGTTTTAGGTCAAACGCAAGACAAATGCCCCGGAGGCCGAGCGCCTTCGGGGCATTCTTTTTGGGATCGACCCTTCACGACAGCAACGACTGAGGGGCGCTAGACTTCCTGGTCATTCAGATGACCCACCAGCTGCTCTTGGGTGCGAGCTAGACAGCTCTCCACGTCGGCGAATACCGCATCAATGCCGCGCCGGTTGCCCGCTTTCCCAGCCGTCTCAAGATACTGAGTCCATTGCATGAGGCGCCTGGCACCAAAGGATTGCGCTGCGCTCTTAATGGGGTGCGCATGACGCGGAATTTCCTCGACGCGCTCTTCGGCCAGCGCCAGCTTGATTTGCGCAAGCCGCACGCGCGCTTCTTTGAGAAACGCGTTGGCGATCTCAGGAATAATCGACCGATCGACCTCCTTCTCCAGGCGCTTCAGATCACCCGGCTCAAAGATTGGGATCGCGTTGAGCTCGCGCAGCTGCTCCTGGTCTCGCATCGTCTGCGTGCGCGTGCCCCAATGTTCGATGGTCTGCTTGAGCTTTTCCCGGTCAACCGGTTTGGCGAGGTAGTCAACCATGCCGGCTTCCTCGCAGGCCTCGCGGTCGACCGACAGGGTATTGGCCGTTACCGCAATCAGCGGTGCCAGATTTTTGCCGACGGCATCTCGCTGAATTTCCCTCGATGCCTCGATGCCGTCCATTCCCGGCATTTGAATGTCCATCAGGATCACGTCAAACGGCACCTGCTTGGCCGTCTGAATCGCCTCCCGGCCGGAGCTTACGGTCGTCACACGATGGCCGAGCTTACGGCACATGCTGGCGGTCACCATCTGGTTCGCGGTGCTGTCGTCGACCACCAACACCCGCCGCCCGCCGTCGTCGTCTTTGCCCCAGAAACCAGCCCGTTCACGCTCGTGCTGAGGCAGCAGGGTCTGCCGCAGGAGTCGGTAGTTCGATTCGGGGTAACGAAAGATAAAAGCGCTTGGATGCTCATTGGCCTGCAGCGCGTTCAGCGACTCATCGCTGGTGCAGAGCACCACCACCAGCTCGGCCTCGGTTCCAGCCAACACGTCGTTGATTTCTGACGCCTGCGGGTCGACGAGCACGGCTCTTGCTTCGGAGCGAGATTCTCGCTCCCGGCTCAAACCCCAATCGCTGAGCAAATCGGTGAGCCCCGTTTCCTGCTCTGCGGTGGCATTGGCGAGCCGTACCTGGGTTTCGCGAGCCGCCTGGCGCAGCCGGTTCATCGCGCCATCTTTTTTGGACGTGACGATCGCGCCAGGCAGGATCAAATTGATGTGGGTTCCGTCGTCACTCGCCTTTGCCAGCAGCCTGCCGCCCAGCATGGCCGCCCCTTTCATGGCGACGTAAAGCCCAAGGCCAGGCTCAACCGGCAGCCCGGGTCCCGGCTTGCCGTTGATGAGGTCCACGAGTCCTTCAGGCAACCCTGGCCCTTGATCACGGACGCTGATGATGACGTTCCCTGTCGAACGCCCTGCCGCGATGCGGATCTCGCCTGGATTGGCGTAAAGCACCGCGTTTTCAACCAGGTTGATGAGAACCTGCCGAAGCCGCCCAGGATCACATTGAACCCAGCGCGATCCGGCCCTGGATACCTGAGCCCGGATCGTCTGATCTCGATCAGCTGCCTGGACCCGATAGAGGTCCACGAGCTCCTCGAGCAGGTTGGGCACAAAAATCTCGGCGTCTTCGAGTTCTGCGAGCCCGGTTTCGATATCGTTGAGGTCGATCAGCTGATTGATGCGGTTACGAAGATCCGCACCCTCTTTCTCGATCACCGACACCAGCTCAGCCTGCTCGCCGTCCATCGACGTGTCGTTCAGCAGAGTCGCTGCGCTCAGGAGTGCGTTGAGCCCGTTGCGCAGATCGAAGTTAAAGCGCGCAATCCAGGCAGACGGATCCGGCACCGCCGGAGACTTCTTTTCATTCGTTGCTCCGGAGTCTGAGCTGGATTCAGTCATGCGGTTTGGACTGATGATATCGACATTCATTCAGGAATAATCGGCCGACCAGGCAAAACTTTGAGCCTCGGGCGACAGCAAGCTTGAGACGATGCGGGTTTCGACCGGCTGTCAGAGGGATCTTCATGGCCGGTATTTGTCGATCACCGCGGCGTCCATCCACATGATGTCTTCGCCCTGAGTGAAGAAAAAATACTTGCCGTCCGGCGTGACCATCGGGCAGTAGTCGGATTCTTCAGAGTTAATGCCGTCTTCCAGATGAATGCCTTTACCCCAGGTGCCGTCGTCCTGACGAAAGCTGACGTACAGATCGCCGCTGCCCAGGCTGTCGGGCCGTTCCGCTGACACGTGAATAATGTAGGTTTCCTCGGGGCTGACGTAGATATCGCCTTCGTCGGTTGGACCATTGATGCCGGGCCCCAGATTGACCGGCGTTTCGAACTCGCCGTCCTTGTACTGAGCGCGGTAGCTGTCGCGCCTGCCGAGGGTGTCATCGCGCTCGGCTGAAAAATAGAGGCTGCCGTCAGCGACCAGCAAGGGGTAGAGCTCATGACCGGGGCCGTTGAGGTGGGACCCCAGCGGCTCCGGGGTCAGCAGCCCGTGACGCGTTAGCCGGCTACGCCAGATGTTGTAACGATCCAGCGAATAGCCGGCCAAGGGACGGTCGGAAATGAAATACACCCAGCCGCCGTCGGGCGAGAAAGCCATGTCCGCGTCTCGATGGGCGGGGTAGGTCTTTGACGGCGGGGCCATCTGCGGCTCGCGCCAGGAGCCGTCATCCTGCTGGGAGCTATAGAACATCTTGAAGGTGCCATCGATGGTCCGGGTGAACATGAAAATCCGCCCGTTCGGCGAAAAGACTGCATTGAGCTCCCGCTCTCCCTCAAGAGAAACCAAGCCGGGCGCAAAGACGATTGGCTTCATGCCCGGCGGCTCTTGGCCCAGGTAAGGACCGGACAGTGGAGGCCACTCCTCCTGGGCCGAAACGGACAGCGAGATCAGAAACGCGAGGCAGAAAAGTTGGCGCACAACAAACCCTCCGTAAAAGTACGCCAGGCTAGGTGAGCCGGGCGCCGGTGAAAAGATCCAAAAGTCAGACCGACGGAAATCCTAGCGTTCTGCCGCGCAGCCCGGATACACGCCTACCCGCTCAGCGAGCTCCGCACAAAGGGCTTTGGCCTGAGTAGCGTCACCGGCGTCGGCAAGTAGCTTCGCCAGACGGGATGTCGCTTCCGGTTCAAACGGCGCCAAGGTCAGCACCCGGCGATACCACAGCTCAGCATCTGCGGCCTTGCCGAGCGCATCATAGCGCTCACCAATCGCCACACCCAGGGCCGCCTGCCACGGCCCCACCCGCTGCGGCTCAAAGTCATAGGCCCGCGTCATGGACGCCCAGGCCTCTTCATAGTGTTTGATCGCGACAGTCGGCTCGCCCCGCAGCGAGGCTATTTCGCCCAGGTTGATTTGCGCTGCCCAGGCGTCCCCGTCCAGCTGAACAACCTGCTGGTAGAGCGCCGCCGCTCGATCGAGTTCTCCTTTAGCGGTGATCGTAAATGCCAGCGCCTTCAGCGCGTCTGGATCCTGGGGCGCCTGCCGGACCGCTCGTTCGGCCATCCCCTCCGCTCTTGTCAGGATCGCCCGGGCCTCAGGTCCACGAGTCAGGCCACGGCCCAACGCCTCACCCAGCGAACTGGCACCCTCCACTGAGGGGCTTCGGGGCCAGCGCACCACACGCTGCACCAGGGCGTTGGCCAGACCCGCCTGGGCCCCGCTGTGGTCGGGCTGCTCGGCGAGCACGCGCTCGTATAACCCAATGGCGGCTTCATTGTCAGCCCGGGTAAACCGCATATAGAGATCGTCAGCACGGGCAATTTGCTGATCAAAACCTGCGGCGGAATCCGGCGTCAGCCCGTCAAACGTCCAAAGGACCCAAAGCAGCCCGATCGCGAGCAGTCCACCGGCCGCTGCCAGGGGCCAACGGGACGTGCCCTGCATTGACCGTCTGTCGTTCTCCGGTGCGAGCTCCTCAACCGTCTCAATCAGCCGATAACCTCGCTTGGGCAACGTCTCGATAAAGCGCGGCGCCTGCGCCGAATCCCCCAAGGCTCGACGCAGCCGGGAGACCGCTCGAGCGACCGTGTCTTCACCGACAATCACCTCACCCCAGATTGCCGCTTCGATCTCATCGCGAGACAGCACCTGGCCCGGCGCACCGGCGAGAAGCACCAGCAGCTCCATCAGCTTGGGTTCGAGCGACCGCTGCTCGGCGCCTGATCGGAGCCTACCGGTGGTGGGGTCGACCTTCCAGGGTCCTAATCGAAAGGAGGAAAGCTGGGAACCGGTTTGAGGCAAAGTCTGCATGACGTCCTGAGACATGCCCAAATTATCCCATAAGTCGCTGATTCTTATAATGTCAGGGTTTGGTCAGGAAAACAGGACCCTGCCGACATGGTCGGCGCCCCGGGCGTCCGGTTTACTGGCGGCCTTTCAACGTGAGCGCACTCAACATGCATCAAACAACGCGGCATTTTCTCAGCTTTGCTTTGACCCTCGCAGGGGCTATCGGACTGGCTGACGCCTCGGAAGTCGACTGGCAGGAGACGTTCGAGCCAACGCAGCTCCGTGATGACTTCTCGACCCTGTACCGCGGGCTTAAGAGCGCCCACGCCGATCTCTATGCTCATCGAGACAAGACGGCCTACGACGAGCTCTACGATACGATGTCAGCGGGTTTTACCCAGCCCCGAACGCGGCTGGAAACACAGCTGGCCTTCCAGCGTTTCGCCGCCTACGGCAACGTAGCCCATGCACGAATCGAGTTTCCCACCGCGGCGTTTGACGATTTCCGTGGCCGCGGCGGGCGCACGTTCCCGATCTATCTACGCATTGTGGACGGCGTTTCGTACGTCGGCGAAAACTACTCGGGTAATCAAGGCATCAAGGCCGGCGACGAAATCGTCGCGATCAACGATCAGCCGATGTCGGCCTGGCTGGCGCGTACCGGCGAGCTGATTTCGGCTGATACGCCCTATATCGCCCATTCGCTGCAGGAATTCACCTTTCCGCGCGAGCTCTGGGCGGTCGCCGGTGAGATCGACCAATTCGAGCTCACCCTTCGGCGCGACGGCAAGTTGGAACAGGCAACGGTCAAAGCCACCACGCGCGAAGCCCAGCAAAAGGTTGCTGCCGATCTTGAGGAGGCTTTTGCGCTCGACAGCAATGAACGCAGTCACCGGATGGTTAGCCCAAACATCGGCTACCTGCGGCCCGGTCCGTTCTACAACGCGGAGCAACCCAACCAAGCGTGGGACAACACGGCTTTTGGTGTATTCATTGATCAAGCCTTCGAGAGCCTCATCGCCGACGGAGCACAGCAGCTCATCATCGACCTGCGGGAGAACCCGGGGGGCGACAATTCGTTCAGCGACCTGATGCTGGCCTGGATCGCTGATGAACCCTTCCGCTTTTGCTCGGCTTTTTTGATTCGCTCCAGCGATGAAGCGGCGGCGTCAAACGCCAACCGACTGGAACAGCAGGCAGGCGCGGTGGAAAGCGTCTCGACGCTGTTTGCCAAGCAGTATGCCGCCGTGCCGAGGGGAGAGTCGTTTGGGTTCGACATCCCCTATGCGCAGCCCCGCGAGGGACAACGGTTTACCGGAAGGGTCTTCGCGCTGATCAATCGGCACAGCTATTCCAATGCCGTCAACGTGGCAGCGATCATCCAGGATTACAACCTGGGCATTATCGCCGGCGAAAAGACCTCGGACATGGCCACCACCTATGGCGCCATGGAACAGTTCACGCTGCCAAACACCGGCATTGAGGTGGGCTTTCCCAAGGCGCACATCATCCGTCCATCCGGGGAGCGGCGGTCGGACGGCGTAACACCTGACTGGGTCATCCGTTCACCGATTGTCGCGAGGCACGACGACGAAGTGTTAAGAGCGCTAATCGCCAGAATCCAAGCGGATTGATGTTAGGCCGTTGAGCCACGATGATACGGCGTCGAGTTTTTCGACGCTGAAGCGGACAAAACCTAAATTGTGATTCTGGCACCTTGGCGTTCCCCTGTTGCTCGCGCCCTGCACCGCAATCGCGCCCTGCCCGCCGCACGCTACCTTCAGCTGGCGACGGTGCGGGGAAACGGTTTGCCGGCGAATCGTACGATTGTGTTTCGGGGCTTTGTGGCCGAGCCGTTCAATAAGGGTGATCAGTTTGGGAACTCCCTTCAGTTCATCACCGATCGCCGCAGCGAAAAGATTCCAGAGCTCCAGCAAAATCCGGCAGCGGAAGCTTGCTGGTACTTTCCCAAGACCCGGGAGCAGTTCCGCCTGTCGGGGTCTGTGGAACTTGTCATGGCAGCGGGCGGAACCGCCCCTGCAAATCCGCTGGAAGCTCTGCGGGTGCAGCTGTGGCAGTCCATCTCAGACAGCGCGCGTAGCCAGTTCACCTGGCCATACCCGGCGAAAGCCCGGGCGGAACAAGAGGCCTTCGAGCTGGACCCTCCCGACAGCCGTCGTCCGCTAGAGGACTTTGCGGCGCTGCTGCTGACGCCGGATCAGGTTGATCACCTGGAGCTTCGCGGTGAACCGCAAAGCCGGACTCGTTACTGGCTGGACCCTCATGGTCAGTGGCTGACTGAGTCTGTGAATCCTTAGACGACTCACCCCGGGCGCCACGCGTGCCGACCAGGGGTTTGGCCCGGCACCGCCAGCAAGGCGGCGCCGGGCCTCCGCCGATCAACAGTCCGATGATCAGGCAGCGGAGTGGCCCTCGCGGTAAACCGTGTAATCGAGGTTTCGCGGCTGCTGCGTCGAAAAGGACAGCAGCGCAAGAAGCTGAAAGTAGAGGCTGTGCGAAACCCCTTTGAGGTGTTCGAACTCGAAGGCTTTCAGGGAAATGCTGAGTATGGCAAACACCGTCGCCGCAATACTGATCAGGAGCAGTAGCCGCGCGAGCTGCATCAGGTGTCGCTGGCGGTCACTCGGGTCCAGGTAGGGATCCAGCTTTTTCCCGTGTATCTGCAGGAACAGGGCACCCATGAAGCCCAGATTCATCGCTGTGATAATCGCGACGTTCCAATAGCCGCCGAACCAGTCGTAGCCGAACTGATTGACGTACGGCACAAACGCTAGCAGCAGCAGATAGACAACGCCGGCGACAACGAGAAGCCCGCGAGGAATCACGTCCAGCATGCGGCGGGGCGTTAGCTGCGCGGTTCGGGTTGAGGCGCTATCGCGCATAAGCTGCAGCTCAGAGCGTCGACTGACTTCCCAGAACACCAGCGGGAGGTATTGGAGCAGGCCGTACCAGATCGCAATAGCGTGGTCCCAAGCGCCGTCGCGCGGCGTGCCGAGAAGAACGGCCAGGATGATCAGTCCGATACACCCGACCACGGTGTTGGCGGTGAGAAATCGCCGCTGGACCCGCGCATAGTGTTTCGGCGGAAACGGATAAAGCCGCGGATATTCAGACGGCGGATAATCTCGCTGTACGGCGCGCATGTTGCTGACGCTTTTGCGTGCCATCCAGCCGGAAATCAGAACAATCTGGCAAAAAAAGGCGAGACAAAATAACGGTTGATTGTGCATATCAGTGTCCTAACGAGGTTGCTTCATGACTTGGCTGAAGCCAATGCGGATTTCGGATTCGGTGGCACCCATTTCGCGAAGCCTGCTGACCGTTTTTGTGAGCTGATCCAGGACCAGCGTGGCGATATCGAGGCTGTCCTCGATACTCGCCTGAGGATGAACAAACGTTCCTCGGACCCCTCTTGCCTGTATCAGGCGATCCCGTTCCAGCAGACGATAGGCCTTCGCCACCGTCTTGCTGTTCAGATCGAGGTCATTAGCCAGCTGGCGAATGGAAGGCAGCGGATCACCGGGCTTCTTGTGGCCCCGCTCAATCACGCTTTTCAGCTGAGCAATGAGCTGCGCGTAGAGCGGCTCGGGGCTTTCAAGATCAATTGTGATGTCCATTTCAGCGGCGCACCATATGTACCATGTGTGGTAATGGTACACATATCCTCTGAAAATGCAATTCAACAGCAGATCATTGGTCGAAGTGCTGGCACGCAAGCGCAAGGCTCTCGCAACATCGCCAACCAAAACTGAAGCCGCGACTCGCGTCGCAATCAGGTAGGATAGCGGCCGGCAAAAAACAGCCTTGCGGCTGTCACGACCCAACACAGGAGTTCTGTTCCCTTGGAATTAACAGGCAAAATCATCCAGGTGCTGCCGGAGCAGTCCGGCACGTCTCAGCGGGGGCCCTGGCGAAAGCAGGAATACGTCATCGAAATGCCGGGCGACTACCCCAAGCAGGTCTGCTTTATGGCCTGGGGCGACAAGATTGATGAGTTTGGGATTCAGGAAGGCCAGGAGCTGACGGTGCACTTCGACCTGCAAAGCCGTGAGTACAACGGCCGCTGGTACACCGACGTCAAAGCCTGGCGGATCCAGTCAGGAGACGAGCAGGGTCAGGACGGTCCACCGCCGGCCGAGGCCAGCCAGCCTTATGAGCCGCGCAGCGAAACGCCACCCGACTTCGACGACGACGTCCCCTTTTGAAGCAGGCGACGGATGTTCGCGGCTCAGCCGGTGAGCTGTTCCAACCTCGATAGCAAACGGTCATTGAGCAGCGACGGATTCACCAGGTGAAGGAAGTGACTCTGACCGATAAGTACTTGGGCATTGAAGCGAGGCATAACCTGTCGAATCTGCTCAACGTTGGTTGGGACGCCATCTGAGTTCAGCGCCCAGACAGGTTTGCTAAAGCCGGTGACAGCTGCCGCAGGGTCGTCGCTGGCGAACGCTGCGGACGCGGCAATCGCCTGGTCGCGGTGGGTGCTGGACATCTGCGTGAAAATCCATCGCCGCAGATCTGGATCAGCGTTTTCAGGCAGCAAGAACGACATCGATTGCTCGACGCGACCGACAAAGTCTTTTTTCAGCGCAGCCAGCGAGGCGTTGATCCGTTCCTCGGTAGGTGCAGGCAGGCCGAGGTTCTGAAAGGTATCAAACCCCACAATGCCGAGGAGCCGTTCCTCGAGCCGGGGGGCTACGTGACAGGCGACGCGGCCTCCCGCGGAGTGCACCACCAGCACCAGCGGCCCGGGAAATCGAGCTGCCACCGCCAGCACGTCTTCAGCGAATGCGGTAACGGTGTGCTGCTGGCGAGGACCCGACTGACCGTGACCCGCCAGATCCATCGCGGCAAATCGATACCTCCGGCTGATCGGCCCAAACTGTGGCCCAAAGAATGTGTGGTTGCAGCTCCAGCCATGGACAAACAGCACCGTGACCGCACCCTCGCCGCCGTATCGGTAAAAGATGGGTGTACCGTCGGAAGAGGTTGCGACAGCCTCCGTCATTTCGGGCCATGGCTCCCCCACCGGTGGGCCGGGTCCTATTGACCTTGCACGCGCTAAGCCGATCCCTGACAGCGGGAGCGCCACGATCCCCGGCAGCGACGCGAGCAGCCGCCGACGCTGGTTAAAACTCATGCCTTCCACTCCAGGCGGTTCAACGGGCAGGCATCATGCCAGCAGAGTTTGGGCGATCTCCATGGCGGCGCGTTCGCCGGTTTCCATGGCCGCTTCCATTCCCAGCTCGAGCTGGCGGAGATGCTCTCCGGCAAAATGTACCCGGCCGTGAGGCTTGCTCATTGCGTTGACCCAGGCGTTGACGCGACCGACCGGCAGCTCAAAGCTGCAGCCACCGGCGTTGGCTCCCTGTGCCCAGGAGTGAACGCCGATCACCTCCAGCTTGCCGGCAGCTGAAGGACGGATACGCTCAATTTCCTTGAGGGCAAAGCGGCCTCGTTCGTCAGGCGGCATGGCGTCCAGGAATGCCGCCTTCTCGGCAGAGCAGATGGCGCTCATCAGCTCGCGGGAGCCATCCGGCTTAATTTGCTGCCGAACGTACTGCAGCGGTCCGTCGGTCCACATGGAGGCACCCAGACCGTCCTCTTCCCAGTAGGGGGCTTTCACCCGCAGCCAGATCTGGCTTTGATTGTTGTAGGGCATCTGGTCAACCGCTTCCGCCTGAGCGCCTTTCAGCGGCGGATCGAAGGAGACTTTGCGCAGGCTGCTGAACGGCAGCGCGCTCAGTACAAAGCCGGCGTTGACGGTCGAGCCGTCAGCCAGCGTCACGGTATTTATGTTGCTGCTTTGCTCAACAGATACCACGCGGCTGCCCAGCCGCACGCTGTCGCCCAGCTCAGCAGCCATGGCGTCGGTCAAACGCGTTGTCCCGCCGACGATGTGTGACGAGATAATCGAGGCGATCTCGTACTGATCCAGCGTCTTACGTTGCTCCGGGGTCACGCGATTGATCTCAACGCGCCCGCGCGTGGTTTCCTGCAGCATGCGTAGCACGCTTTTTTCGTGCATCGGGCTGCGGCCGCTCGACTCATACATCAAACGTATCGCCTCTTTCGAGGCTCCCTGACGTTTGAGCCAGTCCGTGATGGAGATGTCGTACTCGGCAGCTTCGGGGCCACGCCAGTCGTCCAATTCGGTAAACGGCGAGCGTTTACCGATGTAGAAGCTAAACAGCGTGTGCGGCGGCACCTCGCGCTCATCGCCTTCCGTCAGGTTGAGCGGCGATTCCGCCCATTGCTCAGCGTCGACCAGCTTGCCTCCAATCACCGGCGTGTATGGCGCGTTGACGTGCGAACCCGGACCAAGCTCGATGTTGAGTCGACGACACATATCCAGGATCCGAGCGTAGCTCCCGCCGATCTGAGACGCGCCGAGGTCGGGAGACTGAAACCAATCCCTGGCGGTCAGGCAGCGCCCGCCCACGCGATCGTTTGCCTCGAGCACCTGCACCGAGGCGCCGAGCTCCTGCAGCAGCATGGCAGCATAAAGCCCCGACAGTCCCGCACCGAGCACCGCAACGTCGACCTTTTGCGTCTCCGCGCGCACGCGTCCGCCCAGCCCAACACCGGCCAATGCTCCAGCGCCGGCCGCCAGAAAGTCTCTGCGCTTCAGCGTTTTCGCGACGCCATTTGGATCCCGGTTGCCCATCAGCCTCCCTCCCGTTTAATCTGCTGGCGTGCTGCTTCGAGCACGACTGGGGTCGCTTCACACTAATGGATCACAACCCACTCGGCAAAGGACGGGCATCGGCAATCGATGATTTAATGGCGATCGTGCGCCCGACGTTGCGCGGACAGGTTCACGCGGCTGCCGCGCTGCAGTGGCTTGCTTGATGACGTCACAATCCTGGGATTACATCATTATCGGAGCGGGTTCCGCCGGTTGTGTACTGGCCAATCGCCTCTCGGAGGATCCCAAGATACGAGTCTTGCTCATGGAGGCGGGCGGCGAAAATAACGCTTACGCCATTCGCATTCCGGCGGGCATTGCCTCCGCCATTTTCCAGGACCGGTACAACTGGAAATACCCGGCGGTCGCAGACCCTACCCGAGCGGATTTGGTCGACAGCTGGTCGGGGGGCAGAGGGCTTGGCGGCTCAAGCAGCATCAACGGGATGTTGTTTATGCGGGGTGCCAGAGCGGACTACGATGGCTGGCATGAGCTTGGCTGCGAGGGCTGGGATTACGAGTCTCTGTTGCCCCACTTCAAGGCCATCGAGTCGTTCGAGGGTGGCGCGGATCATTTTCGAGGCGGCAACGGACCACTCTGCGTGAGCTATCCCGCCGAAAAACCGGCGCTGGTAGACCGCTGGATCGAGGCTGCCAAGAACGCCGGACATCCATTTAACCCCGACTACAACGGCGAGGCAACGCTGGGCGTTGGAGTCACACAGGCATCGATCAAGAACGGCCGACGCCACTGCGCGGCGGAGGCGTTTCTCAACCCGGCCCGGGGCCGTCCCAATCTCACCATCCGCAACCGCTGCCAGGCCACCCGAATTATTTTCAACGGCGAACGGGCATGCGGCGTAGAGTACCTTCGTGGCGGCCATATGGATCAGGCCCACTGCACTGGCGAGGTCATCCTCTCGAGCGGAGCGATCGGCTCCCCCGGGCTGCTGATGCGCAGCGGCATTGGCCCGGCAGCAAGTCTGTCGGAGCTGGATATCCCGGTAGTTCACGACAGCAGCGACGTTGGCGCCAACCTGATGGAACACCCAGGCATTTACGTCAAAGCGTTTACTCATCTACCGAGCTTTAATCGCGCCGGGAGACCGCTACGGATGCCTTTTGTGCTCCTCAACTGGCTAATCCGCGGCCGCGGCGCCGCGGCGGTCGGTACAACGGTGGCCCAGCTCCTGGCTCGATCGTCCGATCGCGAACCGGCCCACGACCTGCAGATCTTGCTGAGCCTCGTGCACTTCGGTATCAACACCACCGGTGACGGCGTCAAGCTCAATTCGCGGGACGGCATTTCGATGGCCTGCTGTTTGATGCTGCCGAAGTCGCGCGGACGCGTTCGCCTGACGTCGGCTGATCCGAACGTGCCGCCGCAGGTACAGCACAGGATGTTCGAAGCTGAAGAGGATGTAGAGCGCCTTGCGCAGGCAGCAAAACAGGCGCTCAAGCTGCTGAACACCGCGCCGTTGGCGGACGTGATCGACGAGGTCGATTTCCCCCTTAGCCTCGAAGCACCGACCGGCGAATGGTACGACTTCGTGCGTCAGACGGCTTTTCGCGGCGATCATCCGTCGGGCACCTGTCGAATGGGCGCCGACGAGGCATCGGTCGTCGATCCTCGTTTGCGGGTCAGGGGCGTTGACGGCCTGCGCGTGGTTGATACATCCATCATTCCCATCATTCCACGGGCCAACACCAACGCAACAGCGCTGATGATTGCGGACAAAGCGGCGGCGATGATTCGGGAGGATCGTTCGTCAGCCTCGCCGTAGAAATGTCGTATGCTGGCCTTGCGTAAGTTCGAGAGGCCCTCTTGCCATGACAGCAGCACCTGATTCCACGTCGCGCCGTAGGGTCCTGACGGGTATCGCCGCCGGCCTGGCGACCACACCGTTCCGGAGCTTCGCCGGCGGGGGCGGCAAGCCGCTCGACGTGCTGGTGATCGGGGCCGGGCTGGCCGGTCTGAACAGCGCTCTGTTGCTGGAAGAACTCGGCGCATCGGTGCAGGTGATCGAAAGTCGCGCTCGAATCGGCGGACGACTGCACACGCTCTACGACCTCCCCGGGCACCCCGAAGTCGGGGGCAATACCATGGCCAGCGGGTACGCCAGAATGATTGATATGGCCCGCCGCCTGGACCTCAATCTGATCGACTACGCCCCACGCATCTTCGGCGCCCCGCCGCCGGCGCTCGTGATGGATGGGAAAATCCTCGAGCGCGCCCAATGGGCTAAGTCTGCGCGAAACCCTTTTCCCGAAGGCTTTCGAGACAAGATGCCATGGGAGCTGATTCCTGCTCGCACCCGAGGCAAAAATCCGCTCGGAGCTTCCACCGAGTGGCTCAGCGCCGACCGGCATTCGCTCGATATCCCGCTGCATGACTACTTTAAACAGCACGGACTGAGTGACGGCGAGATTCGCCTGGCCAACGACACGGCACCCTACTACGGCACCTCAGCCTGGGACGTTTCAGCATTGATGTACCTGTTCAACGAACGCTGGATTTCGGAGCAGATAAAGCTCGGTCCGGCGGCGTTTGCCGTTGAGGGTGGCAACCAACGTTTCACCGAGGCCATGGCCGGGCGACTCAAGGAGGAGGCTCGTCTCGAGCGTGAGGTGATGAGCATTGAGCAGACGACCGATGCCGTTCACGTCCGATGTCGAAACGGTGAGGCATACCGGGCCCGTTTTGTGGTCTGTTCTCTGCCCTTCTCCAAGGTTCGAGACCTTACGCTGACGCCAGCCCTGGAGGGTGAGCAACGGCGCGCGGTCAGAACCTTGAGCTACATGCGAAATACGTTAGTTTTTCTGCAGCCGCGAAAGTCCTTCTGGGAAGCGGATGAGCTGTCTCCGAGTATGTGGACCAACGGAGGCCTAGGGTCAGTCATGGCCCAACGCTTTGGCGACGACCCTGCTGAAGTCACGGGGCTGGTCGTCAATACCCGAGGCTGGGTGGCCGATCGATTAGATCGTATGGGGTCCAAAGCGGCGCAGGACTTTGCCGTGGCGGAAATCGAGCGACTCCGGCCTGCCGCCAAAGGTTCGCTTGAGGCCGTGGGTTTTCACTCCTGGTGGCTCGATCCACACAATGCCGGCGACTGGGCGATCTTCGCTCCGGGGCAGGTCAGCGACTTTGTGCCCACCATGGCGAAACCTCATGGTCGGCTGCATTTCTGCGGTGAGCATACGGCGCAGATGAATCGTGGTATGGAGGGCGCCATGGAATCTGGAGAGCGGGTTGCGATGGAGATTGCGCAGCAGCTCTAGAGGCCTCGAGTTTCGCGTCAGGTATCGGCAAAGGCCCTGCAACCTGACCCACACGCGAAGGGAGGAATTCCCGTTCGCGAAATTCACCGTCGTCTTCCTGCCGGCGAAAGCGCCTACCTAGAGCCGCGCGAGGCGGCAGTCATGCAAAAGTCTGATGACGCTATCACTTCACGACCAACATAGACGCTTTACAGCTTTTGTGTCGCGATGCTAATTTCATGAGCATGTTACATATTTTTAACATTAGGTAATGAGGGGACACAGGCACGGCTTGATCGTGGCTGACTACTAAAACGGTACACCCGGAGGGTCCAGACCATGTCCAGAGGTTTTAAGACTAGCGCTGTCGCGTTGGCGGTTTCTGCAGCGGGGCTAGCAGCCCCGGGAATAGCCTGGAGCCAGAGCAGCGCCCAGTCCGATGAAGAGTTTCTTGAGGAGCTCATCGTGACTGCCCGGAAAGTGGGGGAGTCCATTCAGGATATTCCGCTCAGCGTGCAGGCCTTCAGCGCGAAGTCGATCGAAAAACAGCAGATCGTCAACGTCGAAGACATCGTCAAATTCACGCCCGGCGTTGTCATTGCCAACGAGACGGGGAGCCGGCGGAACTCATCAATACGGTTCCGCGGGATCGAGCCGCCCAACAACGTGCAACGCCAGCTGCAGACCGCATCGTCTTTTATCGACGGCGTCTATCTGTCCGGCAGCAGCCAGTGGGTCTCCATGTTTGACTTGGAGCGGGTTGAGGTCGTCAAGGGTCCACAAAGCGCGTTCTTTGGTCGTTCGACATTTTCCGGCGCGATCAACTACATCACCAAAACACCGGGCAACGAGTTCACCGGTGACGTTCAGGCCATCGTGGGCGACAACGGACGCCAGGACGTGTGGGTGGCCGCCGAAGGTCCGCTGATCGAAGACAAGCTGTCTTTCCGTGTTTCGGGGCGCTACTACCGTTACGACGGAGCCTGGGATAACTCGCCACCACCCGGAGGAGCGCGGCCCGGCGAGGAGTTTGGCGATATCGGCGCGCGGGAAAGCGACACCGTCAGCCTGACGCTTTACGCAACGCCGACTGAAAATCTATCGATCAAATTTCGGTACCTGGATAACCAGGACGACGACGGACCGGCTAACCAATTCATCATTGCCGGTGAAAACAACAACTGTGGGCCCTTCAATGGAGGCTTTAGCAACTACTTCTGCGGGACCCTGAACGCTGGCCTGCTGACACGGGGCACCTCCATTGAAACCTCGAGTCTCGACGACACGAGATTTGCCGACGACCTTGGTTACGAGGTCGACAACGAATTTATGTCGCTCATCGCGGACTGGGACATCAACGGCTCGGGCTACACGTTGACGTCCGTATCTGGCTGGTATGAGGAATCTCTCAGCGATTACAAGGCCCAGATCCCCGACGAACTGGACGTTTTTGCGTCGTGGGATGATGAGTCGTTCTCGCAGGAACTGCGCCTGACGTCTCCGCAGGACCGGCGCTTCCGGTGGATGGTCGGCGCCTATTACCTTGACCTGGAGTATTTCCAGGGCGGGCAGGCTGGCTTCCCCAGCCCCGGACCTCAAGGACCGTTCTCTCTGGGCCAGCCCAGGGGCGCCCCCGGACTCTTTGGCGTCAACCCCCAAGCCATGGAGGCCATAGAGAACAAGGCGATTTTCGGCAGCATCGGCTTTGATATCACCGATCAGCTCACGCTCAGCGTTGAGCTGCGGCGGGAAGAGGAAACCCTGGATATCGCCAGCTCGGTGATCCAGGAAGCCATGCCGCTGGACTCCAGCACCGACGAACTGGCCATCGCAACCGCGCAGCAGTTCGGCGGCGCTGAGCTTCCGCTGTCGGGCGAGTTCGATGCCACCCTTCCCAGGGTGATCCTGGACTATAGGCTGTCCGAAAACACGATGGTTTACGGCAGCTATTCCGAAGGCAACAATCCGGGCGGCTTCAACACCGAGGTCATCCAGCTTGAGCCCACGGTGGCGTTGCCGGCATTCCAGGCCGACAACCCAGGTATCGGTTACAACATTGCGCAAGCGGAGCTGGAGTCAATCGAGGTGGGTTTTAAACACTCGCTTGCCAACGGCCGAGGCTTCATCAATGGCGCGGCCTACTTCATGGACTGGACCAATCAGCGCTTCGGCAATTTCCAGCGGGACGTAGACAGCAACGGTGACGGTCGTTTTGTTGCCGGCTCAGACCGGCTTGGTCAGCAGATCGATTTTCAGGGTAACGGCAGCACGGATATCTGGGGGGTTGAGTTCGCAGGCAGCTACGCCTTTAACGAAAACTGGGCCGTCAGCGGGGGCTACAACTACACCAAGACCGACATCCAGGAGTTTCTGGATGGGCAATCCACCCGGGTACTTGGCAGTCCAGATGCCAGTGGCAGAGAAGTCGCCCAGTCGCCGAATCACACCGGCAATATCGGCGTGGACTGGACCATGCCGGCTGGCGAGATCTTCGGCCAGCGTGGTGGCGAGTGGTTTGCCAGGCTGGACTCCTGGTATCAGTCGGAAGCCTACACCTGGGTGATCAACCTGGCCGAAACCGAGGCGGCGTGGCTGCACAATCTGCGAGGCGGCTGGCGCAACGATCGCTACAGCGTTACGTTCTGGATTGAGAATCTGCTCGACGACGATCCGGTGCTCGCCTCCCGTCGCACCACCGGCAGCTTCCTGACAGGCACCCTGGGGTACTTTGTATCCCTGCCGGAACCGCGTACTTATGGTCTGACGGTCACCGCACGCTTCGGGCAGTAAGCGCACCCGATCAATCACTGACTTAAGGGGCAGCGGCGTTCAAACGTCGCTGCCTTTTTTATCTCCGTCAAACCTCCACTCAGGGAGGAATCAGCATGAAGTCTTTTTTGTACCTTCCGCTGCTTATCGCCGCCGCAGCGCCGGCGTTTGCCCAGCACCCACCCTCCGTCACGCAGTGCGGCGAACCTTCTGCCGGCACCATTACCTACGAGGCCATCGTCAACAAATACGCCGACCCCGACTCAAAGTTTGCGGTGCTCGAGGGTCTGGACGGAATCAATACCCACTACAAAGATGAAGGCAGCGGGCCAGCCGTATTGCTGGTACACAGCTCCTCCGGCGATTTGAAAGACTACGACCACTGGGTGGCAAGACTCAAAGACCGTTATCGGGTTGTGCGATTAGACCTGCCGGCTTTCGGCCTGACCGGCGCTGTGCCCAGCGGCAACTATTCGATTGACCGTTACCTGATGCTGGTCGATGCGTTGATGGATCATTTGGACATCAAACAGTTTGCCATCGCCGGCACCTCCTACGGTGGCCTGGTTGCCTTCCGCTACGCCAGTACCCGCCCGGACCGCGTAACTGCGTTAGTTCTGCAAAACTCGGCGGGCGTTGAATACGGCGGCCGCCGCGGCACGAACGAACGCGCGCGCGATTTCTCGATGAGTTTCAAACCCCGAGCGGTTACGACGGATGGCTTCGAAAAGATGCTGAAGATCATGATCAATGATCCCGAGAAGGTCACGCCGGAGCTCGTCGCTCGCAAAACCGACTACGCCAACGTCATCGGCAGAGATTGCGAGTCGTTCGTCGCCGGCCGGCTCTACGAACGCGGCAATCCGGAACGGGTGTTGAGTCACGTCAGAGCTCCAGCGCTGGTGCTCTGGGGCGGCGACAGCAACGGACTGTCCGTGTCGACGGCTGATGCCTTTGGCGCGGCGTTGGTGAACGCACCGGTAGTTAAGAAGATCGTCTATGAAGGCGGCGGCCACTTCATCCACATCGAGCGCCCCGAGGAAACGGCCAAGGACGTGCGTGCTTTTTTGGATCAGCACCTGAACGGCTAACCCGACTCAATCCTCCTTCAGCTCGAAGTTGATAAAGAAGGGCATGGTCAGCCGACCATCCTCTTTGCCTTCGCCAAAGTATTGGTGGGATTTATGGGGGACCTGCGTATCAAACACGAGCAGGCGGTTGAATCGGTTGGCGATCACGTCCGTGATTTCATACTCGCCCGGGTTGGTTTCCTGATAGAACAGCGTTCCGCCGTCGAGCGGCGCGCGCGGAGTGAGGTAGACCAGACCTGCCAACCGATACAGCTGGGCGTCGCGGTGAACCCAGCTATCTCCGTCGCCGGCCAACGTCAGCTGAAACGAGCAGTTGCAGCGAAAATTGGTGGGCGGAAAGCGCAGCACGTCGCTCAAGACAAACGCCGTGAACTGCGTGACAAACTGCTCGTGGGTCGCGTGCAGCGACGGCCCACGGGATCCAGGCCAGGATTCCTGGGTCCCGTGGCGTGCGTTAAACGCCTCGCAGTCGAGAAATTCCTGGCTGAGCGCCCAGCGGCGAATCTCCCGCGGATCATCGAAGACCCGGTCTTTTACGACGGTCGGAAAAGGGCGAAGCTTATCGAGCTCGTCGGACATAGCACATTGTAACGCGTGGCACCCGTGGTACAGCAGGTAGCTAGCAGACTCAAGGGCATCCGACTAATCGCAACGCAAAAGCCGGATGTATCATCGGTCTGCTTACCGCAAATACTGGACGCGCTCGAAAGGCCAGACGTCTTGAAACCAAACGCTCAGCACCTCAGCGAGTTCCGCGTCGGCCAGCGCTCCATCCGTCCTCGTCCAGTAGAACACCGCTACGTCAAACCCAGGATCCTCAGCAGGTATGACGTAGACACAGCCCTCAACA